>CAZBPT010000022.1:31223-34284 GCA_964493875.1 uncultured Bacteroidales bacterium
ACATCTAAAGTCATAAGTGACTATAAAATAATATCTTATCCAAATTATTTTCTAATAAATCCCGATGGCACATTTAATATGTCACCGGCACCTTCTCCAACCCAAAAAATAGAAAAAAAACTACTGAATCTAACTAATAGCGATAAAACTATTAACAAGTAACTGTTAAAAAAACATAAAACAAAGCTCATCTCATAACAATAATATTTATAAATTTGTAAAAAAGAAAAAAATGATTTTGATTGATGGTATAGAAGTCGTAAAAGACACAGCACAAATTGCAACAACAGCAGGCGAAGGAGAAATTAATATGTCGCTTTGGGAAATGTTTTTAAGTGGCGGTCCTATAATGTGGATTTTGCTTGTCCTATCTATTATTGCCGTTTATATTTTTATCGACAAAATAATTGCAATAAAAAAAGCAACCTCCAACAAAAATCTCTTTATGAATAAAATAAAGACATTTATCATGGAAGGGAATACAAATGAAGCACTAAAAGAATGCAGATTTTCGAAAGGTCCTCTTGCAAAAATGATTGAAAAAGGGATTATGAGAATCGGTCGTCCTTTGAATGATATAAATGTTGCCATAGAAAATGTAGGAAAACAAGAGATAGCAAGATTAGAAAAAGGTCTTCCTGTTTTGGCTTCCATTGCTGGGGGTGCTCCAATGCTTGGATTCCTCGGTACTGTTATGGGGATGGTAACCGCCTTTTTTGATATGGCAAATGCCGGAAATAATCTGGATATACAATTACTTTCCAACGGTATCTACTTAGCCTTGGTTACTACAGTAGGTGGTCTTATAGTTGGTATTGTCGCATTCTTTGCATATAATATTCTGGTTTCTCAAATAAATACTCTTGTAGCTGAGTTAGAATCTAAAACTACTGAATTTATGGATATCCTTAATGAACCAATAAAATAATAAGAAAATGGCACTTACAAGTAGAAATAAAATCAGCTGCGAATTTAGCATGTCGTCAATGACCGACATAGTTTTTTTGTTGCTAATTTTCTTTTTGATTACATCTACCCTAATATCACCAAATGCTCTAAAACTATTATTACCATCAAGTAACAGTCAAACCTCTGCAACACCTTTTACTACAGTATCTATTAAAGATATGGGTGAAGGAAATTATCAATATGCTGTTGGTACTACTATATGTGATGTTTCTGAAATAGAAATAAGATTAAAAAAAGAATTAGCAGGAAAAGAAGAACCTTGCGTATCACTACATGTCGACAAAAGCGTTCCAATGGAAGAAGTAGTGAAAATTATGAATATAGCTAAAGACAATAATTACAAATTGATTTTAGCCACAAAACCTGTATAATAAAAATATTATGGCAGAAATCACTAAACATACTCCTGCAATCATAGGATCAACAATATTTGTAATTATTGTTTTTCTTATACTTTTTCTTTGTGGCTTCACCGTAAAATTACCTTTACCGGAAGAAGAAGTTCTTATTCTTGATTTTATGGGAGGCGGAAACAAAGATGCAGGATTATCCTCTGGTGGTGATAACAATAATGATAATTCGGAATATATTCCTGATAACGGATATCTCGTACAAAATACAGAAGAATCTATTTATTTGCCTGAAAGCAAAAATCCCAATGAAAACCAATCTACAGAAGTTACTCCTACACAACCAGAACCTCCCAAAAATAAAGCAAATGAAAGGTTAGGGAAAAATTTTGGAGGATCACTTCAAGGAGGTAACGGAAGCGGAAGCGGAGGGACGGGAACTGGAGGCGGAAATCCTGGGTCTGGAATTTCAGGTTCAGGTGGAGGAAGCGGAAACGCCCCAGCTGGAAGCGGAAACAGTTTGACAGGAAGACGACAAATAAATAAAGTATCTCCCCCTAATGTGAATAATTTATTCGGAGAAGTAAAATTTCAAATTACCGTTAGTCCTTCAGGAAAAGTAGAATCTGCAACATTAATATCTTCGAATTGTAGCGAATGTGTAGAATTGGCAAAAGAAGCTGTCTTAAAATGGACATATGAACCAATAGACAATAAGAATGTACAAACTGGTTTTGCTACAATAAAATTCAAACCCAAAAATTAATGAAAGTAAATTGTGATTTTTTAGTAATTGGCACCGGTGTTGCCGGTTTATTTTACGCATTAAAAGTTAGCAAATACGGAAGCGTAGCTCTAATTGCAAAAGATAAAATTAATGACACTAGTACTTCAAAAGCGCAGGGAGGAATCGCTGGAGTTACTTCCCAATTTGACTCATACGACAAACATATAAACGACACTATTATAGCTGGTTGCGGAGTTAACGATCCAAAAATAGTTGAAATAGTTGTCAAAGAAGGACCTCAACGAATCAAAGACCTTATTCAAATCGGAACAAATTTTGACACAGACGATAAAGGTGAGTATGACCTCACAAGAGAAGGTGGACATTCGGAATTTAGAATTCTCCACTATAAAGATAAAACAGGACAAGAGATTCAACGAGCATTAGAAAATGCCGTAAAACAACATCCAAATATCAAAATATTTGAAAATCACTTTGCCATCGAAATAATTACTCAACACCATTTAGGTATCGAAGTAAAACGTTCAACAAAAGATATCACATGCTATGGTGCTTATATCTTTGACGAAAAAAACAACAAAATTTTTACAGTCTTTGCTAAACATACAATGATAGCAACTGGTGGCTGCGGAAATATTTACCAGAATACTACCAATCCAGCAAGTATCACAGGAGATGGCATTGCAATGGTTTATAGAGCTAAAGGTAAAATCGAAAATATGGAATTTGTCCAATTCCACCCAACTTCATTATATAATCCAAACGAAAGACCCTCATTCTTAATAACAGAAGCCATGCGTGGCGAAGGCGCTATTTTATTAAATCATAAAGGTGAAGATTTTGTAAAAAAATACGATCCCCGTGGTTCTTTGGCACCCCGTGATGTTGTTGCCCGTGCTATAGACAACGAAATGAAAATATCTGGTGAAGATTGTGTTTATCTAGATTGTAGGCATATTTCAAAAGAAAGACTTATGCAACATTTTCCAACAAT
>CAZBPT010000022.1:34384-35992 GCA_964493875.1 uncultured Bacteroidales bacterium
GAACAAGCTATATATGCTGAAAGTATTAGCAAAGATATTATTGACAAAATTCCTGATTGGGACGACAGTGGAACAATAATTAACGAAGAATTGGTACTTGTTTCTCAATCTAAAAAAGAAGTACAACAAATAATGAGTAATTATGTAGGAATAGTACGAAGTAACTTAAGATTGGAAAGAGCTTTTACACGATTAGAAATATTATACAAAGAAACAGAAGAGCTTTTCAAAACATCGAAAGTAACTGTAAGTATATGCGAACTAAGAAACCTTATTAATGTTGCATATATTGTCATAAAACAGGCAAAAGACAGAAAAGAATCTATTGGACTACATTATAATATTGATTATAACTAATCTTTTGAAAATAAAATAATTAATATGTACCTTTTTAATATTGGCAAAGTTTTTGCTAAATAATCACAAAATTTATTTACATGAAAAAAATATCTTTATTAAGCATTTTGCTAACATTAGCATTTATATCTGTGAATTACGCACAAAATACAAAAATCAAGATGGAAACTACATCTGGAGATATTACAATAATGCTATATGATGACACACCATTACATAAAGAAAATTTTATTAAATTAGTTAAGGATAATTATTATGATGGATTGTTGTTTCATAGAGTAATAAAAGGATTTATGATTCAAGGTGGCGACCCTGAATCAAGAAATGCAGAAAAGAGCAAACATTTAGGTATGGGAAATCCTGGTTACACAATTCCAGCAGAAATATCTATGAACCATATTCACAAAAAAGGAGCACTTGCTGCAGCAAGAACCGAAAACCCTCAAAAAGCTAGTTCAGGCTCACAATTTTATATTGTTCAAGGTAATGTTTATACAGACATGCAAATTGACCAATTTGAAAGAAGAATAAATAAAAAATATACCGAAAAACAAAGAGACGACTACACAACAATAGGAGGAACTCCACATTTAGACAATTCCTATACTGTTTTTGGGGAAGTTATTGAAGGTTTAGAAGTAATTGACAAAATAGCTTCAGTACAAACTGGGGTTGCAGACAGACCTATTGAAGATGTAAAAATAATAAAAATGACAATTATTGAATAAATTTCTATAAAAAATTTACATTTTTAAAACTTTAAATATAAAAAGGATGAAAGATTTTTCATCCTTTTTTATTTGAGAAATTTTGTATCAATTTTACACAGGCACTATTATCTTTTAAAAAAGATTGATTAAATATATCATAGATATAGTTTTGTGTTTAGATTTAGATTTAGGGTTGTGCTTGTGTTTGTGTATGTATTTGCTTTCGCTTTGCATTTAATTTAAAGTAATAATTATTGTAAACAATAATATTGGTATTGTTCCAAAAACTGTGTATTATCTTTTTTCAATATGTTTTGCAAATATATTTATTTAATCTTATTTGCATTTGCAAAACTATTAAATATAAAATTTTATAGACATTTTGTGCCTAGTATCAATTCTAAAAATAATAATTATTAAAAAAGAGAGAGCAAAAGCTTAAAAAATTTGTACAAAAAAAAAGCCGAACAAAAATGTTCGGCTTTAAAAAGAATGGCGGCGACCTACTTTCCCACTTCTACGCAGTATCATCGGCTCTGAA
>CAZBPT010000023.1:0-32843 GCA_964493875.1 uncultured Bacteroidales bacterium
AAAAGTCGGCATTTTGTAATGATTTCATATATGCCGACTGTTTTTTTATTTTTATAGAATTTTTTACATAATTTTTTGAAAGTTAAGTGATAGCGTTGTAGCTATTCTTAGTAGTAAAAAAATTAAATTCTATTTGTAATTTCTTGTTGGAGTTTGCTTAAAGACATATTGCCGAGAGCAAAATTACATAATTCCTCCATAATCCACGATACTTTGTTTTCTTTGGTATTGGTTTTAGCAACTTTATCAAATTCGAGACTTAGTTTATTGATTTTTTCAATAATTTCTTTTTCCGAATATTTTTTGAAATTTGCCATTGCTAGGATTTCATCAAAATCAGCATTAGGATTTTCAAAAATCTTTGATAATAATTTTGAAGCAATACCTTGTTCAATTTCTTCCTTTTTTAAATATACCAATAAATTATATATTTTTTCAGGATTAATATTTTTCTTAAATTTTCCTTCCAAGTGTTTTAAGTTGTGACCAAACAATTTTGCCAAGAACATATTGTCGTAACCTAATTCAACAGCTTTTTTAATAAACGGATAAAGATTTCTTCTTAAAATATAAACGTTCGTATCTTCTGGGAAATTCCATTTTTGTAATTGAATTATTCTGTCGGAAATATCTTCGGGCAAATTTTTACGTAAGTCGTTAAGATATTCCTCTGTAAGAACAATAGGTTCAGATTGTTTGTCAACAGAAAGCAAGTCTCCTCTATGAATATCGTAAGCAAAAATTGTTTGTTTTAAGTTTTCTACATGAGTTTCGTTCAGAGGAATAGGAGTAGAGTCTGTGTCCGGGTACATTCTGTCTGCACCAGGAAGAACACGTTCAAAAATTGTAGTCCCGTTTTCAAAAGATTTTCGTGTTTCATTTGGCACTCCGCAGAAAGCCAATTTACAACGTTCTTCAATTGTTTCGAGAGCAGTTTTTACGTCATCGTCAGCAGCCCAGAAAACAATAATAGCGTCATTATCTTCATCGGTTTTTAAAGACAATTTAATGATTTGCATGTCGATATCAGTGATAGAATGATCCGGAAGTTCAGTATGAATCATATTTGGTTTTTCTATGCAGGCAATAACTTTTAGTCTATCCGAAATTTCGTCAGCGAAGCATTTTCCAGGTTGAGTAAAGTGCGACAAAATGCCTTGGAATTTAGGTAAATTTACTGCATAAAGTTTATGATGATTTTCTTTTGCTTTTTTTATAGCTTCTGTAGTAATATCAAAATCGTCAAATTTTAATTCTGTGTAGTCTATTTTGAAGAAATTTACATCTTTTTCAGATTTGAAGTCGTTATTTTCAACATCAAAACGTTTTTTTAATTCGTCTCTTATACATAAAAGAGCGACTTGGCGGAAACATTCGATGTGAGTAAGATCAGGAATCCATTTAGTGTGGGCAACGCCTTTAATTTCAACTCTAGTGCCACCTTTACAGCTCACGTTCACATCTTCTCTTGTAGACCCAATTCCAGTACGAACATTATTAGAAGCTCTGTTGAGGAATCTAATATAATCGCAAGCTTCTTTTACTTCATCAGGATTTACTAAATCAGGGTAAGTAACTGTTTCAATGAGTGGCATTCCAAGTCTGTCGGTTTTATAAATTCTTCTATGTCCTATGTCAGAAATTTCGCGGCAAGAATCTTCTTCGATACTTAATTGAATTAAACGGACTTTTTTATTTTTCAATTGGATTTCACCTTCAACACCAAGAATTGCAGTACGTTGAAATCCTGTAGGTATGCTACCGTCAAGATATTGTTTTCTTGTTATATGAACTTCGCCAACCAAATTAAATTTACTTAACATCGTTATTTGTAATGCTTTGTCGAGAGCTTCTTTATTTATAATAAAAGGAGGAGTGTCATCAACTTCGTAAGTACATGCGTTTTCATTATTTATGCGATAAACAATTTCTTTACGTGTTCTAAATTCCATTAGTGCAGTACCATCGTATTCACCTAATTCGCTAAGAGTAGGACGCATATGTCTAATAATTTCTGCGTCAAATTCGTCGTTTTTGTGGAAAATACCCGCAGGGCAATGGCAAAATAGTTTTTTCTCTGTTAGTAATTGCTGATGAACTTCAAGACCAGACATAAAACCAATTCTATTATAATCTTCTTGAGTGGCATTTTTTCTGTCAACATAAGATATTTTTTCTTTCGTATCGTTGTAATTCTTAATTGGATCGAAGAGTTCTTTTTTCATTTGTATTGATATTTTTATAGTTTCAAATGTAATATAAATATTTTATTTTACAATAAAATATTTTATAAAAAATGCATCAATATTTTTTTAAAAATTACAAATAATAATTAAATTTGCAAAAAAAAATATGATTTTATTAAATGCCTCAAATGAACTTTTTACACCCCCGTTATGGGCTGTGATACCTTTTGTTTTAATGTTATTAATGATAGCAATTGCACCGTTGTTTATGGAACATTGGTGGGAAAAAAACAGGAATAAATTAATAGTTTCATTAATTTTAGGTGTTCCTACTGCAATATACCTAATTTCGGTAGGATTATTTCATAATTTAGCTCATCAAATAATATTTGATTATCTTCCATTTATTATTTTGTTGGGAGCTTTGTTTACAGTTACCGGAGGTATTCATTTAAAAGGAGACATTGAAGCTAAGCCCTGGATAAATACATTGTTTTTGGGAATAGGAACCGTTTTGGCATCTGTAATGGGAACAACAGGAGCTGCAATGTTGCTTATTCGCCCTGTAATAGAAACAAATTCACAGAGAAAGTACAAAACACATACAATTCTTTTCTTTATTGCTACAATAGCAAATTGCGGTGGTTTGTTAACACCATTGGGAGATCCACCTTTATTCTTGTTATTTTTAAAAGGTGTAAACTTTACTTGGTTTTTGAACCTTCTTCCAGAATGGGTTTTTGTTAATGTTGCTTTATTGCTGATATATTTTATCTGGGATAGCATATTATATAAAAAAGAACCGCAAAAAAATATTCTTAAAGATAATAAAGAAAGAGAACCAATACGCATCCAAGGTGGACTTAATTTCGTTTGGCTTATTGGTATTATTTTGTCTGTAGCTTTCATCAATCAAGAATGGTTACCTTTTATGAACACCGAATTCGCAGGCGGATATAAATGGTTCGGTTTCCTCCGTGACTTTGCTTTGATACTAATGGCAGTATTATCAATAGTAACAACTAAAAAACAAATTCGCCTGGCAAACAAATTTTCTTGGGCGCCAATTACTGAAGTAGCATTTCTCTTCTTAGGTATTTTTATAACAATGATACCTGCACTATTATATTTAGGTTCAAATCATTTTGCAGAAATTGCACAAAAAATAGGATTTCAAGAACCATGGCATTTTTATTTTGCAACAGGAACTTTGTCAGCTTTCTTAGATAATGCCCCAACAGCGTTGTCTTTCTATCAAATTGCTGAAGGTTTCACGGCAAATGGAATGTTCTCTCCTGAACTATTAAATGGAACAATGATTATCGGAATTCCAGAATTATTGTTGAAAGCTATTTCCTTAGGTGCAGTTTTCTTTGGTGCAATGACTTACATTGGAAATGGTCCAAACTTTATGGTAAAAGCTATTGCAGAAGAAAACAAAATTAAAATGCCGAGCTTTTTCGGTTATATGATTAAATTCTCATTAATAGTCTTATTGCCACTATATATTTTAGTTAGACTAATATTTATTTAATATAAAATCTCTTCTCTTTGTTTTATTTGTTTTTTTAAATAATAAAACTTTAATGATGAGTGATATTGAGATTTTATATCGAAATGAATAAAGAAATATTAAAATTAGCGATACCGAATATTATTAGCAATATTACAATTCCTCTTGTTGGAATATGTGATTTGGCAATTTCTGGTAGGTTAAACGATATTGCAATTGTTGGTGGCATAGGGCTGGGAGCAACAATATTCACATTTATTTATTCCGGCTTGGGCTTTTTAAAACAAGGAACTATAGGAATTGTATCTCAATTTTTTGGTGCGAAAAGATTTAGACCAGCGGTAAATGTTTTATTCTTATCTTTAATTATTTCTTTACTCTTCGGTTTGTTTTTCATAGGACTTCAAAAACCGATAGAGTCATTGATGATGCTCATTTTATCGAGCGACAGTAAATCTGTTATTTATGCCTTGATATATTTCAAAACAAGAATATGGGCAGCACCAGCGGTATTGGGGGTTTATTCTTTTATTGGCTGGTATATAGGAATGCAAAATACTATCTTCCCGATGATAATTACAATAATTATTAATCTGTCAAATATAGTTTTAAGCATTGTTTTTGTATTTTATGGCGATATGGGAGTTTATGGCATTGCCTTGGGAACTGTGCTTTCTCAATATTTGGGATTAGTTTTTTCAGTACTATTTTTTCTGATTTTTTATAGAAAGGTTATTCCTCTCTTTGATTATAAATATATTTTTGATCTTAAAGTATTAAAAAACTTTTTTGTAATTAATGCAAATATTTTTGTTCGTTCAATATTATTGGCAGGAAGTATTTTTTTCTTTAATACCATTTCAGCATATTCAAGTGATGAGATATTAAGTATTAATTCTTTATTACTTCAATTCCTTTGGTTCTTTTCATATTTTTGCGATGGATTTGCTTATGCTGGTTCAACAATCTGCGGAAAATATATCGGGAGAAAAGATAAAAAATTGTTAAAATTGGCAATTAATAAAACAATAATGTTCAGTTTTGTTATTAGTCTGCTTTTCTCGCTAATTTATTTTATTTTCGGTGATTATATTCTATCTTTATTGACTAATAATGTTGATTTGATATCACTATCAAAAGAATATTTACCTTGGGTTTGGTTAATTTCAATTTTTAGTTTTTTGGCTTTTGCTTACGATGGAATATTTTTAGGTGCAACAGCCACAAAAGAATTGAGAAATGTTATGATAGTTGTAGTTTTTGTCTTCTTTGTGCCTTTGAGTTTCTTGTTTAGCCATTATTTAGGAAATCATGGACTTTGGTTGGCCTTTACCTTGTTTTTCTTATTGCGAGGATTAGGATTACATCTTTATTCTAAGAGGATTATTCTCCGTGCAGGATAATATTTTTATCTTTCTAGTTCTTGCCTCCTGCGAGAGAAACAGTGAGAAATGCCATTAATTCGCATGCATATAATAATGCTTTTTCGTCGATGTTGAATTTTGAATTATGCAGAGGATAATTTCCATAACCATTGCCTTTTATGCCGAAGCGATAAAGTGCTGCAGGAATTTCTTGCGAATACCAAGCAAAATCTTCTGAAGACATCCTTTTTTTAGATTCTAAAATTTTCTCCTCAGGTAAGAAGTATTTTACAAATTCCATTATCTCTTTGTAAAGTTTGCTGTCGTTATGTAAGTTTGGATAGCCTTCCGAAATAACAAAATCGCATTTGCATTTGTTTTCTTCTGCAATAATTCTTGCGTTTTCCTTTAAAGTGTTTTTTAATAAAGTTCTTATTGAGGAGTCGTATGTTCTAATTGTCCCTTCTATTCTTACGTTTGCGGGAATTATATTAACGGCACCGTTGGCAATAATTTTACCAAAAGCAATTATTATAGGATCTTTTTCATTAAGATGTTTTTCCAATAACTTTGCTTCACAAATAAATTTTGATGCAGCAAGTACTGTTTCGCTATGTTTTTCTGGTATGGCCGCATGTCCTCCTATGCCCGAAAAGTCGATGTATAATTCATCGCAAGAAGCCATTAGATTCCCTTCTCCAAAAGAAAAAGCTCCGCTTTCAATGTCTGGGTCTACATGCTGAGCAATAATTTTGTTAATTTTGTATTTTGATAATAATCCGTTATCGATTAAAATTTTTGCTCCTCCAGGATTTTTTTCTTCTCCTGCCTGAAAAATTAATAATATATTTTCTTTTAGCAAATGAATATTTTTTTTCAGAAAAAAAGCGAGGCCGAGTAAAATTGCTGTGTGCGCATCGTGTCCGCAAGCATGCATAACACCTTCATTTTGAGATTTAAAATCACTCTCAAATTCTTCTACGATTGATAGAGCATCAATATCGGCTCGTACTGCTATCCATTCGTTGTTATTGCGTACTTGTATTTTTGCAATTACCGATGTTTCACTTAAAGATTCATCATATTCGATATTGTTTTCTCGCAGTTTGGATTTTATATATTCTGATGTCTTAAATTCTTTAAATGATAGTTCAGGATTTTGATGCAAGTGATGACGACAATTTATAATCTCGTTTCCTAATTCGCTAATTCCCTTTTTAATAATGTTTTTCATATCAAAATTATACAAATATATAACTTTTTTATTTTTATTTTTGTATATTTGCAGATGTTTTTTGATTATTCTCTATTGTCATGTATCATAATACTAAATATCAAAAATAGAAAAATAAAATACTGACTAATAAGGGTTTAATATTAAAATTAATTTGTAATTTAAGATATGCTTTTAGAAATTTGTTGTGATACCATTGAGTCGGCGAAAAATGCCGAGTTGGCTTCTGCTGATAGAATTGAATTTTGTTCCGATTTGTATTCGGGTGGATTAACGCCATCGTTTGCTCTTGTTATGAAACTTAAGGAAATATTGACAATCCCTATAAATATTTTAATAAGACCCAGACAAGGAAATTTTGTTTATTCCGATTATGAGTTTCAAGTTATTCTAAAAGATATAGAAATGTTCAAAAATCTAAATGTAAATGGCTTTGTATGTGGGACTTTGAATGATAAAGCTGAAGTAAATCTTGAACAGACAAAACAAATTATCGAACAATGTTATCCATTGCCTCTTACTTTTCATAGAGCTGTTGATAATACAAAAAACTATTTGGAAGAGATGAAGCGTTTGTTTAATATTGGTGTTACAAAAGTCTTGACATCAGGAGCTTATAATTCTGTAGATCTTGGTTTCGACAATATTCTTGTGGCACATAATAGTTTTGGACATAAAATGACAATAATGCCGGGTGGAGGAGTTAATCTAAATAATATTTCGAAATTTAAGGAAATAGGAATAAAAGAAATTCATAGCTCTGCTTCAAAATTGGCAGTAGATAATAATTATTATAATCCAGAACTAAATGGGATGGGAATTATTATTGATAAAAATACAGCTTATTATAAAACAGCTGATGTACAAAATATTAAATCTATGATTGAACTTATTCGTAATAAGTAGTTAAAAATCACATAACAAAAAATAATAATTATTTACCTTGATGTTTTGGTTTAAGTAAATCGTTAAGCTCTTTTACTGGGTTAAAACCTTCAATGGGGAGTTCGGCAAAAATAGTTGTCCAATCGCTCATTGCTCCATTCCATAATCCAGGGCGTTCCAGTACTTTAATGTTTTTTCCATTATAAGTTTTCTTAGCAACAAAAGCAGTGTTTAAATTGATATATTGTTTTAGATCGCAATTTTTAGGAATATAACATAAAATATCTACAGGATTAAAATGGGACGAAGTTTCAAATATTCTTTTTTGAGAAAGATCGTCGAGATTGATTTGGCTTTTTTCAACAATTTGAAGACTGTTGTTTCCGTGATTGTCTTTTACCCAAAACGGACCGCCTCCAGGTTCTCCCGTATTCTTAACCATGGCACAAATCCTAATGGGCTTTTCGCTTTTATCCAAATAATTGCTTAATAAATCCAACATTTTATAAAAATAAGATATATTTATGTTTTCATTATTTGAATAGGAATTTGAATGTGCAATATTGTCGATATTTCTAATATAAATAATTTTCCCTTTTAAGTCGTTGAGGTTTTCTATTAAAGAACCGTGTCCGCCAGGGCGAAGTATAAGATTTCCATTATTATCGCGAAGAAAACTACCGTCTTCATAAATTGACAATGTGTCAGTATTTGTTTTCTGGAAAGAGTAACTAATATTGATTCTGTTTGCGATATCTTTCTCTAATGATTTTTCGGCAGAAAGAAAAAGATTTTCATGTTGTTTAGAAATAGTAAAGTGGATATTAGGTATATTTGCATTGATGGCTTCATTAATATGTTCTTCAAAAGCTGTTCTGCTTTTTTTGCCGTATTTGTGAAATTTTACCAATGCCTTTGGAACATCTTTATAGTTTAGCGGAAAATTAATAATTTCTTCTACAATTTTATTATGATCATTTTTGTCTGTGATTTCATCCGCAAAAGCAAATTTTTCGATATTATTAATTGTATTTTCTACCGAATAAAATCCTCCATCAGAAAAATTTTCAGAATTTGCTTCATTATAATATTTTATCAAGCGACTAAACATTCTTGAAGCTGCACCAGAAGCGGGAACAAATTTTACAAAGTCGTAATTTTTAGCTGCAAATTGTTTAATATTATCGGGGTTTAGTTTTTCATTAAGAATATTTATTCCGTTTCCGATAGTAGCAATATCTTCGATTTTCAAAAAATTATTTCCTTGTTCTAAAACGCTTATTTGCCAATTAATATCGTCTTCTGAGAATCCTTTTTCTTTCAAAAAAAGAAAGTCCTTTTGTGATAATTTTTCCATGAGAATGTATTTATTAATTAATTTCCTAGGTCGGATATAAATTTTATTTTTACCAATCGAATTTCTTCTTCGGTATAAATATCTTCGAAATATTTTATTGCATCATCAATATCACCTGTTTCAGATTCTCTTCTGAAATAGTCAAAAACCTCTTCGATATTTTCTTCTTCCAAGACATTTTTAATGTAGTAATCAATATTTATCTTAAATCCGGTGTTGATAATAATTTCAATTTCGGAAATTAGAGCGCGCATATCTAAATTACAAATATTACAGATTTGTTCAAAAGCGATATTTCTATCAATGTATTGAATAATATCTCGTTTAATGCTTGTGCTGTTGCTAATAGTTTTTACTACAATATCTTCCGGTCGAATGATATTATTTTCGGCGATATATTTTTTTATAAGGTCAATAAATTCAGCGCCGAATTTTTGTGCTTTACCAACTCCAATGCCTGAAATTTTAGTAAGTTCGTCAATGTTTATTGGGTAACGAATAGTCATTTCTTGAAGAGCTGGGTCGCTAAAAATCACAAAAGGAGGGATATCGTTTTGTTTCGCGATATGTTTCCTTAAATTTTTTAGCATAGCGAAGAGCATTTCATCGGCGGCAATAGCAGAATAATTATCTGTTTCTTCGTCTTCATAATCAAAATTTCGTTCTTCATAAAAGAAAAGAGGAGCGGGGTTTTTTAAGAAATTATTTCCTTTTTCCGTAATTTTTAATACGCCATAAACTACTACATCTTTTTTTAACAAGTTATATGTCAGCATTTGTCGTATTACTGTCTCCCAATATTTAGATTTACTTTCATCGGAAACTCCAAAATAGCTTAATTTATTGAGACTGTAAGTTTCTATTTCAGAATATTTTTTACCGATAAGAATATTTATTATTGTATCAAGTTTAAAAAATTCTTTAGTTTCTTTAATAGTTTTAAGAATTATCAAAACATCGTTGCTGGAATAGAATTTTTGTTTTGGTCGGTTGCAGTTATCACAATTTCCGCAATCTTCAATCATTTCTTCGCCAAAATAATTTAGTATTTGTTTTGTTCTGCAAGTACTACTTTCAATATATGCAATTACTTCGTTGAGGAGTTGCTTGTATATGTTTTGTTCGCTGATACTTTTTGTGAGATTAAATTTTTCTAATTTAGCTATGTCGTTATAATCATAGTATGCAATACATATTCCTTCGCCACCGTCTCTTCCGGCACGTCCTGTTTCTTGATAATAGCTGTCCAAACTTTTTGGAATATTGTAATGAATGATAAAACGGATATCAGGTTTATCAATACCCATTCCAAAGGCAATAGTAGCAACAATAACATCAACATCATCCTTTAAAAACATATCTTGATTTCTGCTGCGAGTTTCGCTATCAAGTCCGGCATGGTAAGGAAGTGCTTTTATACCGTTCATGTTAAGAAGGTTAGCAATTTCTTCTGTTGTGTTTCTGCTTAAACAATATATTATTCCTGATTTATTTTGATTGTTTTTTAAAAATTTAATAATGTCTTTTTTTACATCTTTTTTTGCTCTTATTTCGTAGTATAGATTTTTTCTACGGAATGAGGAAACAAAAACTTCTGCGTTAAGCATTTCTAAATTTTTTTGAATTTCGTATTGTACTTTTGGCGTTGCCGTTGCTGTTAATGCTATGAGTGGAAATTTGCCGATGAGGTCAATTTCTTTTCTTATTGCTCTATACTCCGGACGGAATTCGTGACCCCATTCTGAAATACAATGCGCTTCATCGATTGCAAAAAAAGATATGTTGATTTTTTTTAAGAAAGATCTATTAATACTTTTTGCCAAAAATTCAGGAGCAATATATAATAATTTTGTTTTTCCGGAATAAATATCTTCTTTTACACTTTCGCTTTCTTCTTTAGTTAAGGAAGAATTAATAAAATGAGTAACGCCTTTTTCGGTGATGTATCCCCGCATAATATCTACTTGGTTTTTCATCAAGGCAATAAGTGGAGAAATTATTACGGCAGTACCGTCTAATAATAGTGCAGGTAACTGATAACATAATGATTTGCCACCGCCTGTTGGCAATAATACGAAACAGTCGTTACCGTTCATTAGATTAGTAATTATTTCTTTTTGCATATCCTTGAATGTAGAATATCCAAAATATGTTTTCATTACAGAAATAATTTTTTCTTCTAATTCCATATTACTTTTATTACTCAAAGTTACATTTATTTTGATAATAAAAAAAATTTTTTATCATTTATTTTTATTTTATTTTATTTTATTTCTCTTAATCAAGACGTTCAGTATTTAATAATATATAAGTCTTTTTTTATATTGGAATATGTTTTTTCTTTTTTCTTAATAAAAAACAAAAATAACAAAAGAAAAATAAAAGCCTTTCTTACATTGAGTTGCCGGTTATCGTTATGCGTAGTGTAAAATAATAAAAGCTTATAATTTTTAAAATAAAAATTATAAGCTAATAAATTATCTAAAATTTTTTTAAAGAATAAAAGGAATAACAGCTTTTCTTTCTTTCGGATAATCAGGGAATTTGCTCAAATACCATTTATGGTGCGACAATGCACGAGGTAATAAATTAGCAACAGTCCAAACAAAGAATGCCAATCCAGGTAAATTCCACATCAAAATAGCAAATCCCAACCATTCAACCATTTCGCCAAACAAATTCGGACAACTGATAATTTTGAATAAAAATTTTTGTGGAATAACATAGCCACCATCGTTACCCTTACGTAGATGTATCAAAATATTGTCAGATTGCATATTGATAACCATTCCTAGAACGAATATTACTGTTCCAATCATAAATTGTGGGCTCCACAACCAACTCATTGGGTAATTGGCAAAATTTGACAAGAAATATCCTAATAAAAATCCATTTACCAAATTAAACCCAATTGCTGATAAAGCAATGAGAAGAGGCATTTTTTTACCTTTGGTTTTTATACGTAATGGGAATATAATACTTCTGTTGATGTAGTGAAAAGTAAATAATAATACTATTATTTTGCTTACCAAGGTCAATGGATTTTTTCCTGTAAAAAGGAAGAAATATAGAACTATCAAAACAAAAAATTCCATAATAAACCAACCAAGTTTATTATTAATAAGTAAGCCCCAAGTGCTTTTTGTATGCCTTCCGTAAGGTGCAGTAATTTTTAGTAAGACGATAAAAACGAGAACAGCGATTGCTATCCAAATTAGAGTAAAATAGTTAAAATAATGTTCTGAGATTTCAATCATAGTTTCGAATTTTTATTTAATAAAATTATTTTCTTTTAACCACGCAAAACAGTCAGTAAGTGTTTCTTCCATTGGTCGAACGGTGTGTCCTAATTGTTCACGTGCTTTGCTGTTGTCAATTTCTTTGTTTCCTACTATCAATGCTGCTAAGCTTTCGTTGGTATATAGAGGTTCTGTTTTGGAAATTTTTCCGTAAAGTTTTACAAAAGGTACACACATTTTTAGCAACCACATAGGTGCGATAGTTTTTGGCATCTTTTTCCCTGTAACTTTTTCAATAACGGCAGCAAAATCTTTTACGGTATAATATTTTCCGCTTGCGAGGTAGCATTCTCCTGGTTTCCCGTTATGAAGTGCAGAAATTGCAGTTTTTGCAACATCTCTGGCGTCAACCCAATCATAACCACCGGGAACTAAAATCGGAATACCGCCGCTATAAAAATCAATAAGCATTTTACCTTTTATTGATGGTAAATAATCTGGAAATCCCAATACAGATGTAGGATTTATTATTGATGCGTTTAAACCGTATTTTTCAACATATTCGCAAACCATCTTTTGTGCCGTAGCTTTTGAATATTCATAAGCAAAAGTTTTTCCACATACATAACCACGTTTTTCATTTAATGGTTGATCAATAGGATATGGATTAAAAGCATGTACAGAGCTAAAATGTACCAACTTTTGTATTTTGTTTTTTACACAAGCATCTAACATGTTTTTTGTACCTTCGATATTTGTTTTCGTAACAATTCCATTTGGATTGCCGTTTATGGAAACTATTGCTGCCAAATGAAATACTGCATCCATTCCTTTACACAAATTATCACAATCTTCAGGATTAAAAGTTGAACCATTCATTAATTCAACAGGTAAGTTTTCTAATCCTGTTTTTCTGTTATGTATCATTACTCTTAATGAATGACCTTGTTTTACAAGTTCTAAAACCAAAGGAAGTCCTACTTGGCCAGTGCCACCGGTTACTGCTATTTTCATATTATGTATATTTTATTTTTAAGATTAATTTTATCTGATGATATTATCCCAAAGGCAAAATTTGAATTATTACAATTTCTTATGATAATGTTTTTGGGGAATAATAAACTTGCTATCAATAATATTTTATTTGATAGTAATTCTATTTTGTAAATTGTTTTTTCGGATATAGTTTTTTGCTGTTGTATCGCTATGTGTTGATAATCTGAATGTTTATCGCAAACTAATATGTTTTTTATAACTTTATAAATTATCACTTAATATTATTATTGCAATATTATCATATATTTTTTGTTTTTCCAAATTTTTTTTCCCTAATAGAGATTAAAATCCTGTGAATAGTCTTTAAAATATCTTACATTCTTCGTGTTTATTCCAAGTATTTTATTAACTAGAAAAATAATCTGAATATGGGTCACAAAGAGAAATGTATTGTCCTGGATTGTATCCTGAAAACGCTTTAAACTCGTTTGTTAAATGTGCTTGGTCATAATATCCGCAAATATATGCCAGTGAAGTAAAATCCGAATTCGGATTACATTGTAATGTGTATAGAGCTTTATGAAAGCGAACAATACGCATAAATTCTTTTGGTCCGATACCGACATGTTCTGCAAATATTCGTTGAAATTGTTTCTCGCTCAGGCATATAGAATCTGCAAGTTTTGATACTGAAATACCGTTTTCTCCCAGATTTATTTTTTCAATTGCACTATGAATTCGTTTGTAATTATAATCTTTATATGGATGCAAAAGTTTAATTAAATATCTTTCAATATAATTAATACAAGCAGAATCATCACTGCAGTTTAATATTTTATCTTCCAATTCAAGCAAAGCTTTTGAATTCAAATCGTCAGCTGAAACAATTGTGTCTGATAATTCATAAACAGGCATTTCAAAAAATGCTTTTGCACCGTAAGGTTGAAATACTACTGAAATCATATTTGTGAATCCGGTAGTTGTTAAATCCAAGTAGGATCGCAATTGCCCCGAAACTGAAGTTGTTGGAATTGCCTTATTGTTGCATATCAATGGATTGGCTCTATGAAATATTAACTGGACATTTCCTGTCGGAATCACTCTTTGAACATTTTTCACATCATCGCTTTGCAGCAACCAATAATGCTTCACATAAGGAGCTAATATTGCAGAAGGAAGAATAATACTAAAACGTTCCATAAACTACAAAAGTAATATTTAAAAACAAGAAATCCTTGCACTAAAAAAGAGTACAAGGAAAAGTTGTTTTAGTTTTTTTTATTTGTCAGCGTAAAGACCAATGGTATTTCCTTCGCTATCCGAAAATATTGCGAAATAGCCCATTCCTTCTGCTTCAATTTTTGTTTTTTTACGAACTGTTTTACCTCCGTTAGTGTTAATTAAAGATAAAGTTTCATCAATATCATCAACAGGGAAATGAATCATAACACCATCTTTTGAGGGATGGAAATCGGTAGCCCAAGAAATAGCAACATTTGGCTTTACTGAAAAATCAGAAAAGAAAGCCATTTTTTCGTATTTACATTCACAGACACTTAGTTTAAATTTTAACACTGCTTCATAAAACTTTACTGCACGTGCAAAATCTGATGCAGGGATTTCTACAAATTCTAATAAATTCTTTTTCATTTTGTTACTTTTTTATAATACAAAATTAGGATAAACAGAGAACAAAAACTTGGAAAAAAAAGACTAAAATCATTTTATGATAATTTTCTTGTAAAATAGTACAAGAAAATTAAGGAATCCACTTAATGATTCCGTTTGCTTTGTGTGTTTTATGCCATTCTGCAAATTCCTTATAATTGTGAACAGCATCGCGAATTACAGCTTGATATATTTCAACGCCCATGACAAATTCATTTTCAGGGACATCATTTTTTATCGAAAGAACAGCCATTTTTTGTTCTGGTGTAATCACTGCGGAGATTTTGTCGGCCATAGTTTCAAAATAACCAACATAAGGCGAATCATTAAGAATATGAATCATATCGAGTTGCCAAATTGTATTTTCATTATCGAGATACGATAAATGCCATTCAAGACATCTGTCTTCATTATCAATCAAATTAGAGTAAGAAATTTGTTTTATGCCATTATTGCCGGCAAAATCCGCAATTGCTGCAAAACTTTCGGCAATAGAAAAAGATTTTGAATAAATATGAAAATCTATATCAAGATGTTTCATCATCAATTCCATTCTTACCGATCCGACAAGATTTGCCTTAGCACCGTGTTTTTCCCATATCTCAACAATTTTCAATTCATCAATGATTTTTTTTGCACGACTTATATTCTTATTTGATATGGACAATAAGTTGTTGATTGTTTCCATTTTATTTTTTTGTTTTTTTATAAATGCTTTTTGTAAAATAAGTTAACGTTACAAGCGATTTGCGAAGTGATTTGCATTTTGCAAATCTCTGGTTGATGGACAGTCCCGAAGGGCTTTCCAACGAACTTTTTATTTACATAACAAATATACAAAATTATTAATACAAAACAGCTAACATTAATTAATAAAATTTTTTTATCCGATAAGTTTTTTTAAAATTAAGAAAATTAGTTAGTTAAATAGTATTCTTGTTAATAACGAATAAAATATTTTGTTAATAAACCAACGTTTCTGTGCTTTGGAGCGTTAGGGAGGGAGCCGTCAACTTATTTTTCTTTTATGATATTTCCTTGTTCATTAAGAAGTTCTATTTTGGGATTATTTTTGCTGTCAATGTATATTTTTATTCTTGGTTTTCCTTTTTTATCATTAATAAATAATCCTAGATCTTCATTCATATTTTTCCCTACAAACATTCTATCTTCCGGCAATAATCCCTCTTGTTTCATTTTTAAATATGCTTCTGTTTTTTCTTTATCGTCAGTAATTTTTTGATAATTCTCAAAAGCTTTAATTCTTTCTTCGTAAGCATCTTCTTTCGGATAATCCCAGAATTGCATGCCATATTTTCTGGCATTTTTTTCCGTATTCTCAATGTATTGTAGTTGCATTACCTGATCATCTCTGTATTTGTCGACAGAAAGAACCAATCCGGCTTCTTTATCGTTTCCATCGTATATCAAACCACCACATTCATCTCCAACAGAATTAAAAAAAATAAGCCCTGCTTGTCTTTTTCTTTTCGGTAATGATTTTCCGTTTACAATACCCTGATGCTGTCTTTCACTATTGCTAATAACTAATTTTAAATCGCCATTGCTTTCAACAACATTAATTCTCTCCACAGAAATTTCTTTAAAACTTTTTTCTCTATCTCTGCTCAGTACATAAATGATAGTGCACAATAAAGCCATTGTCAAAAATCCCGAATAAAATTTTAAAAATCTTATCTCCTTCATTGATTTATTATTAATGTTTTCTGTCATATTATATTATAAATTGTTTTGTCAAAATTAATCTTTTAGATTTTGAATAAAAACTTAATTTTTTAAATTGTTATAATTTCATTTTGTAATAATTGCAAAACAAAGGTAAACGTTTTTTTATCTTTATTGGTTTTTGTATTAATATTTAATTAATTTTTATCTAAGTTTACCACTAAAATACATGCCTGCCCAGACTCCTAAAATACATACAATTACTGAAACAAGAATATAAGAAACTGCAAAAAAATAATGCCCGTTTTGAAAAAGTTTCAAGCTTTGTGCCGAAAAGGTAGAAAACGTTGTGAAACCTCCACAAAAACCGACAGCAAGTAATAGATTATAGCTGTCTTTACTACAAATAGTAATAATAATTCCAATCATAATTGAACCAAGCAGATTTGCTGAAAATGTGAATATTTCTGCCGGAACTGCTATATATTTAATCAATAATGAAATTGCATAACGTAACATACTGCCTAATGCTCCACCCAATGCAACAAAAATAAATTTTTTTATCATTTACTAAACAATTTATTTGTTTGATATATAAGTTCAAGATTTTTGATTTTTTAATAGAATCTCTTTTTAATAAAATCTTTCTTTGATTACAAATATATAATTATTTATAAATATATTATTCTTCAAATTTTATTTTTTAGGTAATCATTATTTTTTCAATATAGGGAATAATGAAATATGAAAAATAATACAAAATTAAAGCAAAATTTTGAAAAAAAACAAATATATAATTTTTGGAATATTTTTTGCATTAATGAATTTTCTACTAAATAATTAAATATGAAAAAAATATCATTATTATTTTTATTTATCAGCATCTCAGTTATAGGATTTTCTCAAAAATTCGCTTATGTTGATACAGAATATATTTTAAATAATATTCCTACATATGAAACTGCCAAAGCGCAATTAGACGAATTTTCAAAGCAATGGAAAGATGAAATAGATGTTATGAAAAATGACATTGACAAAATGTATAATAATTATCAGTCTGAAAGAGTTTTATTAACTGAAGAACTCCGTCTTAAACGTGAAGAGGAAATTATGAATAAAGAAAAAGAAATGCGTGCCCTACAACAAAAATATTTTGGGAGAGACGGTTCTTTGTTTAAAAAAAGAGAAGAATTAATAAAACCTCTTCAAGATGATATCTATAATGCTATAAAAGAAATTGCACAAGAAGGTAGTATTTCTGTTATTTTTGATACAGCAGAAAATATTAATATGATATATACTGACCCACGTTACGACAAAAGCGATGAAGTACTAAAAAAGATGGGCTATAAAAATTAATTGTATTTTATAAGCTGTTTTTCTCAAATAAATAAAAAAAATTGAGAAAATATTTTTTTGCAATAATAATTAATAATGTACGTTACAAAATTCTACCCTAAATAAAGTATGAAATTATCTCAATTTGAATTTAAGTTACCTCAAGAATTAATAGCATTATATCCTTCAAATTTGCGTGAGGAAGCTCGTTTATTGGTTTATCACAAGCAAACGAAACAGATAGAACACAAAATTTTTAAAGATATTATTGACTATTTTGAGGAAAATGATGTTTTTGTTTTTAACGATACAAGGGTTTTCCCTTCAAAATTAAGAGGAACCAAAGATAGAAATGGAGCTGCAATAGAAGTTTCTCTTTTGCGTGAACTTGGCAAAGAAGCTCGTCTATGGGACGTTTTAGTGGAACCTGCCAGAAAAATTCGTATAGGAAACAAATTATATTTCGGAGAAAATGGTGATATTGTGGCAGAAGTTGTTGATAATACTACTTCAAGAGGACGTACAATTCGCTTTTTAAATGATTGCGACTATAACGAATTTAAGAGAGGTTTATTTGCTATCGGCGAAACACTGTTACCGGAAATTATTGATCGTGAAGTTCTTCCAGAAGACACTGAAAGATACCAAACTGTATATGCAAAAAACGAAGGTGCTGTTGCTGCCCCTTCTGCAGGTTTGCATTTTAGTAAAATTCTTATTACAAAATTAAAACTTAAAGGTGTTGAGGTTGCTAATGTTACACTTCATGCAGGATTAGGAAATTTTAGAAGTGTTGACGTTGAAGATTTGGTAAAACATAAAATGGATTCCGAACAAATATTTATTTCTCAAGAAACTGCAAATATTGTTAATGCTGCAAAAGAAAGACAATCAAAAGTTTGTGCTATTGGGACAACAGTTTTACGTACACTTGAAAGTTCTGTTTCCATAAATGGTGGATTAAAGCCTTTTGATGGGTGGACAAATAAATTTCTTTTTCCACCATACACAGTGAAGATTCCTACTGCAATGGTTTCAAATTTCCATCTCCCTAAATCTACTCTTATGATGTCTGTGGCTTCTTTTTGCGGACGAGATGAAATCATGAACATTTATGAAACTGCTATTAAAGAAAAATATCAATTTGGCACTTATGGCGATGCTATGCTAATTATATAATTAATTATTTAAAAAATTACAATATTGGCAACAGAAAAACCTGTTGCCTTTTTTTATATAAGAAAATTAAGATAAGATTATAATAAATTAGTTTTTGTCGCGTGTTTTTGCTAATTTTCGAGATTTTTAATGTTTTCTGTAAAAACTGTCAAAACAATAGTCTATGTCGAAATAAAAAAATAAAAAAGCTGACAGAAAAACTGTCAGCTTCTTTTGTACCCGGGGCCGGGGTCGAACCGGCACGACCGCAATGGTCACTGGATTTTAAGTCCAGCGCGTCTACCTATTCCGCCACCTGGGCACTTTGAGCGGGAAACGAGACTCGGACTCGCGACCCCGACCTTGGCAAGGTCGTGCTCTACCAACTGAGCTATTCCCGCAATATAGAAATTACTACTTTGAAAAGTAGCGGAGAAAGGGGGATTCGAACCCCCGGTACCAGTTACCCAGTACGACAGTTTAGCAAACTGTTGGTTTCAGCCACTCACCCATCTCTCCCTTTCAAAGATCCTTTTAAAATATTTGCAAAAGTAATATTTTTTTTTTGTTTTTGCAAATTTTTTTTCCTTATTCTATATTTTTATTTTTTGCAATTTTTATTTTATGCAATTGTTAATTTTTTCTACCCATTTTTCAATGAATGCTATCTCTTTTTTCGGATCCATGCCAAAATGTGCATTATAAATCTCATATCTGAAAAAACCTACTCCGTCTTTTGCACATAATTCTAAATATAAATTATCTTTTATCTCTGTACGCTTGGTTGGAATGTTGTGTTTACAAATGTTTATATTCTTTAATTCGAAGATGTCAGGATCTTTAGATAATTCTTCTTGTTTTAATATTATTAATGTTTTTGAATTATGATCAAGACCAATAATAATATTATTAAAATATTCACTATCGTCAATTTTGATGTTTTTATTTTCTAATAATGAAAAAAGGTTATTCATTATTTTTTTTCTTTTTCTTTTTGAGTTTGTTGCAATTAAACCAATTCCCAATACTATAAGTATTATTACTACTATTACTACAATGATGCTACCATTCATAATTTTTTTATTTTTTTAAAATTTATATATTTTTTTTATTTTTTGCCATCTCTATGGCGATTACACATTTTTATACTCTTAATATTTTATTAAGAGATATTTTTGAAATTATACTGAATATAAAATATGATATTTAATAAAAATTATGGAAAATTTTTGCTACATAATAATCTTTGAAAATATTTTTCTGTTTTATTGCGTAGCAAAACATCTTATTGGAATTTAATTTTTTATTGTAAAATAAATTTTCATTTATTATCGAAATAGTTTTTAAGCATGGGGTTATTAGTGTCTGGAAATTTTCTATTCCTTCAACTGTACCTTTTTGTATTGGTGTGTATAACTCTTTTGCTGTCTGTGAAAAAAATGCAATACTTTCTTTGCTGTCATCTAATAAAAAGTTACTATATGCAACACTAGAAAATATTGAACTACAATAAATTAATAAAGCTAATAGCATTGATAATGTTAGTTTATTTTTTTTCATCAAACTATTTGTCTATTTGTTTATTTTTTTGCAAAAATAATAAATTTTTATCAATTATTTATTTTTTATTTTAATTTTGTAAAAAAGACATTTTTATGAAAAATTACCTAATTCTTTCTTTTTCTATATGCTTATTAATTTTTGTTGGCTGTAAAACAAAAAGCAATTGCGAATTATCTCACACAGGAGACCTCTTTATTATGAACAAAGGCTCTATTCCTGCCGAGATTTATGTTAACGGAGAAAATAAAGGCAATGTTGCTGCAGGTAAAAATATTACAATTACTCAATCTGTTGGAACTTATGTTGTTAAAATAAAAAATAATCTTAATATCAAAGAATATTCAAATATTGTTGTCAGACAATGTGAACAAACCGATTTGAACGTAAGCTTTTATGAATAATCTTTCGGTATATTCAGCTTCTGCAGGTTCAGGAAAAACATATTCGATAACTCATGAATATTTAGCTTTATTGCTAAAAAACAGCGATAACGAAAAAGCTTATAAAAATATTATCGCTATTACTTTTACTAATAAAGCTACTAACGAAATGAAAAATGAAATTTTAAAAAAATTTCAAAGCATTCTTAAAAATAATAGCGATAACAAAGAACTTTTAGATATCTGTAAAAAAGCAGAACTACTTTCAGATACCGACAGCAATGAGAAAAAAGCTGAAGTAATGAAGAAAGCTAAGGATATTTTTCGTAAAGCTTTTGTTAATATTTTACACGATTATTCTTTTTTCTCGGTCTCTACAATTGATAGTTTTTTCCAAAAAATAATACGTGGATTTGCTCGCGAAATAGGTATTAACTATAATTATTCGTTAGAACTCGATAATGGAAAAATAATTTCAGATGCTATAGACATTTTGTTGGAACAAGCTGAAACCGACAATAAATTAAAAAGTAAAATTATTAAAATTGTTGATAATTCTACAGATGAAGGAAAATCATGGAATATTAAAAATTCTTTGTCAGCGTTTGTCAAATCAATCCCAATTTCGGAGTACAGAGAATTTGAAAAAGATTACGAAGCTTTTTTCGCTGATGAAAATTCCGAAAAAAATTTTCGTTCAGAAATAATAAAAATTCAAAACAATTTCAAAAATTCAATTGAAGAAAAATATCAAAAAATAATTTCCTATTCAGATTATTCTACATGTTTTAGCTATAATGATAAAAGAAACTTTATCTATCTTCTTAAAGCTATCTGCGAGAAATACGATGATAGCGATTTTTCTTTAGAAGATTATTTTAAATATTGTAATTATGATGAAAAATCTATAAAATTTAAAACCCCTAAAAAAGATATTTCAAAAGCAGTTTTAAATGAATTGTATGCTATCTATGATGACCTGCATGAATTTTTCTTGGCAAATTTTAAAAATTATAAAACGATTAATATCATTGATCAAAATTATTATTATGCAGGATTATTAAATAGTATAATAGAAATTATAAATAATTACATTGCTGAAAAAGGTCTTTTTTTAATATCGAATGTCCCTACTTTCCTTTCTGAAATCGCTAAAAACAATAGTTCTTCTTTTATTTATGAAAAAGTAGGTACTTTTTATGAAAATTATCTGATTGACGAATTTCAAGATACGAGCCAACTACAATGGGATTCTTTGATGCCGTTGATTATGGAAAGCTTAAGCAATTATAAAAAAAATATTATTGTTGGAGATTTAAAACAGTCAATTTATTCTTGGAGAGGTGGCGACTGGGAACTTCTTGCAAATAAACTTTATTCCGATTTCCCTCAAGATTATTTTCCTAATGATTTGAAAGAAAATTGGAGAAGTGGAGAAAAAATTGTCAACTTTAATAATTCTTTTTTTGAAACTGCAGTAGGAGCTATTAAAGACAATACAAAATTTCCGGATGAAGTTAAGAAAAATACAACGGACTTAATCCAAGATAAAATTTATTCCAATATAAAACAGGAATTTAAAAAAGAATCTATTAGTGAATCTTTTGTTAGTGTTAATATTATTGATCAAGAGAAAGATGATGAAAAATCTTTTAAAGAAAAAGCAATTTTTCTTTTGATAAAGCAAATTGAGGAACTACAAGAAAATGGCGTTTCACCTAAAGATATTTTGATATTGGTAAGAACCAACGATGAGGGTAATCAAATTGCAAAAGAAATATTATTGTATTCTCAAAGTGCTGAAGCAAAGGAAAATGTAACTTACGAATTAATATCCTCAACATCTTTGTTCATTTATCAAAATTATGCAATTCAAACTATTATTGCTTGCTTAAAATATTTTGCCAATAAAAATGATTTTCTGGCAAAATATGAAATCAAACAAAAATTGTCGTTACAATTTCCTGATATACCTCAAACAGATTTTGATCAAATTTTGGCGGATTTACAAAAAGTAAGTTCTTTAAAATTGTTATATGAAAATATTGAAGACATTATTGATAATTTTGGTTTAAACAAAAACGAAACAAATATTCCTTATTTAATTTCATTCCGCGATTTGGTTTTGGATTTTGAGCAAAAAGAATCTCCTGATATTTTCTCATTTCTAAATTATTGGGATGAAGTTGCACAGAAGAAAAATTTACGACTCTCTGAAGAACAAAACGCGATTACAATTTTAACTATACACAAAGCAAAAGGTCTGGCTGAAGATTATGTTTTTGTACCTTTTTGCAATTGGAAACTTGCTGACAGTAAAAGCACTTTGAAATTAGTAAAATCACCCGATAAATATCCTTTTAATGCTCTTCCTGCATGGCTAATAAACGTTTGTTCAGACAGTCTTCTTGAAAGTCATTTTTCTGAAGATTATTATATTCAAAGATTTAAACAAATAATCGAGTCTTTCAATGTGTTGTATGTTGCTTTTACAAGAGCTAGAAAAGGTTTGAGTGTTTTTCTTGATAGCTATGCTAAGAATCCTGCTGATAATCTTAATTCTGTAAATAAATTAATTCAATTTACTGTTGAAAATTTATCTAGCGACAAACTTTCCACGAAAAATGATAACGGTATTTCCTATAAAGAATATTTCTGGGGAAAAGACTTGGTATCATCAATTACAGAAAATAAAGATAAAACGGTTAATAAATATATAGATAAATATGGAATTTTTAAACATGAAAACAAAAATCCAAAAGAACAAATTATTATAAAATCACAATTTGATAGAAATAAACTCGATTTAGATAAGGATACAGATATAAATAAAGGGATAATTTTCCATAAAATTTTTGAAAATATTAATTATGCCAAAGATATTGATAATGCTATAAATAAATTATATCAAAGTTCAATAATAAGTAAAGATAAAATTACTTTTTATAAAGACATTATTGAGAAAAAAATCAAGAACAAAAATGTTGCGAAATGGTTTGACGGAAGTTACGATGTAATTACCGAATCTGAAATTATTTCTCAAAAAGACAAAAGACTTTATCGTCCCGACAGAATAATGTTTAATAAAGACAAATCTGAAACTATTATTGTTGATTATAAATTTGGCAAAAAAGAAGAAAAAGCATATATAAATCAAATTCAAAATTACGCAAAGCTTCTTTCTGATATGAAATATCAAAATATTTCGTTATATTTGTGGTTTGTAATTGAAAATTATTTATTACATATTTTTGACGGAAAAATTATTGAAAAGATAGATCTATTATGATAAGCAAATTAATCAAAATAATAGTAAAAATTGTTCCTCGTCCTTGGATGATTCGATTGTCAAAATTAAGCATTTTAATTCGTCCTCTATATTTGGGAAATAAAGTTGAATGTCCGATTTGTGGAAAACATTACAAAAAATTTATGCCTTATGGCAACAAAGGTCTAAAAAACAGAATGTGTCCTAACTGTTTATCTTTGGAAAGACACCGCCTGCTTTGGATTTATCTGAAAAATTATAGCGACTTTTTTACTAAAGAATACGATTTTTTACATTTCGCACCTGAACAACCATTCTTGAAAACTTTTAAAAATCAAAAAAATTTAAACTATAAAACTGCTGATATTATTTCTCCCATTGCAGAACTAAGACTCGACATTATGGACACAAAATTACCTGATAACAGTTACGACATTGTTTTTGCTAATCACGTTTTGGAACATGTTAGCAACGATATCCACGCTATGAAAGAAATTTATCGTATCATGCGTCCAAATGGATGGGCAATTCTTCAAGTTCCAATAAATCCAAATTATCAAACAACAGACGAAGATCTAACTGTTACTGACCCTAAAGAACGAGAAAAACGCTTTGGGCAATACGACCATCTTAGATTTCATGGACTCGATTATCCAAAAAGACTTCAAGCTGCAGGTTTTAAAGTGAAAGAATTTTCCGTTAAGAACAATTTCTCGGATTCCGAAATTGAAAGAATGAGATTGGATAATAACGAAATTCTTTATGTGGCCATTAAAGAATAAAATACTGTAATATAAAGTATTTAAAATAAATCACGACATTCGCTCTGATCGCAAAATACTATTTTATCAAGATATTATATATGTAGATTTTTCGAATTGATAATCTGTGAAGAAAAAAACATATCACAAAAAGCAAAAAATAGAAAATAATTTTGTAACTTTGAAAAAAATATATGAAAAAAACAATAATTATAACATTAACTTCTGTAATAATAATAGTAATGACAATATCATTTTCAGAATGTACAAAAGGGAAAATTACTTACCCTCAAACAAAAAAAGTGGATACGGTCGATGTATATTTTGGCACAAGAATAGCAGACCCTTATAGATGGCTTGAAGACGATAATTCTAAAGAAACAGCCGAGTGGGTAAAAGCACAAAATGAAGTTACAAAACAATATTTATCAAAAATACCGTTCCGTGAACAAATAAAAGAAAAATTTCTTAAAATATGGGATTACCCTAAAGAAGGTGCACCTTTTAAAGCAGAAAAAGGCGATAAATATTTCTTTTATAAAAACAATGGACTCCAAAATCAAGCTGTATTGTATTATAAAAGTTCAATAGACGGTGATGCCGTAGAATTACTCGATCCGAATAAATTATCAGAAAACGGAACTGTTGCTTTAAGCGGTATTTATCTTTCTGAAGACGGAAAATATTTAGGATATTCTATCTCTAAAGCCGGTAGCGATTGGAGCGAGATGTTTGTAAAAAATGTTGAAAACTGTCAAGATTTACAAGACCATATTAAATGGGTTAAATTTTCAGGAATGAGTTGGTTTAATGACGGATTTTTCTACAGCAGATTTCCGGAACCACAAAAAGGGAATGAACTTTCAGGTGAAAATCTTAATAGTAAAGTTTATTATCATAAATTGGGAACAGCACAAGAAAAAGATGTTCTTATTTACGAAAATATAAATGAACCCGATATCAGTTATTATGCACAAATTAGTAATTCTAAGAAATATTTGTTCTTTACTGCTTCAAAATCTACTTCAGGAAATGCTCTTTTTGTTAGAGAAATTGACGGCAAAAATAATATCAACATAACTAAAGATTTTGACAATGATTTTTCTGTAATTTATGATGAGGATAATTATTTATATGTTTATACAAATTACAATGCACCAAAGTATAAAGTTGTAAAAATTAACATTAACAATCCTAAACCGGAAAATTGGACTGATATTATTTCTGAAAGTGAAAATGTATTGGTATCGGCATCTTTTGTTTCAAATAAAATATTGACAAATTATTTGAAAGACGCTCGCAGTGAAGCAAAAATCTTTGATGAAAACGGTAAATTCCTATACAATATCGACAATAAAGGAATTGGTACTATTTCAGGATTTGGTGGTTATAAAAACGATAAAGAAATTTTTTATTCTTTTACTTCATTCACGAATGCGGGAACAAGTTACAGATATGATGTAGAAAAGAATGTTTCTACAGTTTATAAAAAGAGTGAATTCAAAATTAATTCTGATGATTTTGTTACTAAACAAGATTTTTATACTTCAAAAGACGGAACAAAAATCCCAATTTTTATTATTCATAAAAAAGGTATCAAGTTGGATGGGAATAATCCTACTATTATTTATGGTTACGGAGGTTTCAATATTTCATTAACCCCAAGCTTCAGTATTTCACGTGCATTATGGCTTGAAGAAGGCGGAGTATATGCAATTGCAAATATTAGAGGAGGCGGAGAATACGGAGAAGAATGGCATAAAGCAGGTACTTTAATGCAAAAACAAAATGTTTTTGACGATTTTATTGCTGCTTCAGAATATCTTATTAAACAAAAATATACAAATCCAAAACTACTCGCTTGTAATGGTGGATCTAATGGTGGATTATTGGTAGCTGCTGTTGTAAATCAACGTCCCGATTTATTTGCTGTGGCTATTCCACAAGTTGGAGTTCTCGACATGTTGCGTTATCATAAATTTACCATAGGTCGCTATTGGGCAACAGATTACGGTACAAGTGAAGACAGTAAAGAAATGTTTGAATATCTTTATAAATATTCACCAATTCACAACGTAAAAGAAAATGTTGAATATCCTGCAATATTAATAACAACAGGAGATCACGACGACAGAGTTGTTCCTGCTCATTCTTTTAAATATGCTGCAACCTTACAAGAAAAATACAAAGGTAATCATCCTATAATTATCAGAATAGAAACAGAAGCAGGACACGGAGCCGGAAAACCAACAATGAAATCCATTGAAGAACTTAGCGACTTCTACTCATTTATTTTCTATAATATGAATATTACTCCTAAATGTAAATAAATTGAACAGATATGCATAAAAGATTTTTTTGTATATTAATTGCTTTATCAATTGGATATTCTTTGTTTGCACAATACGATCTTAAAGATTTTGCAAATTTAAAGGATGTGTCTTTTATTCCAAAACAAAGTAATGATACAGGAATTTACTATTCTTACAAAGGAGCTTGGTTCGGATTTTCTCTTCCAAAAGCTACCGATACTGCAAATTTAGGCTCTTTTGGCGGTCCATATAATATTTATACCCAAGAATGGATTTCCGATAAACTTTTTGCTGGTGGAATTGAAATCAAAGGTAAAGGAAAAATAAATCTTGCAACTGCAAAAAATATAAATATTATGCAAATTCCTGGTGCCCTTTTACAAGAATACATTTTTCCAAATTATAAATATTCCCAAAGACTGACAAATGTAAGTTCAAAAACATATATTTGCGTTTCTGAATTTGTGAATTTATCAAAAAATGATATTTTGGTAAATATGTCATACCAAGGAAGGCTTTTTGAAAAAGTTGCTGAAGGGAAAGAACTGAAAAATGGCTGGGCAATAGATTTAAAAGACGACTCTACAGGTTTTTTTATTATTCAATTTCGTGTGGAAGGTAATTTAGACTTATCTTATAACGAAAAAGAATACGGTTTAAAATACAAAAATTACGTAACTTTAAAACCTCAAGAAAGTTTAAGACTTGTAGCAACAATTTCACATTATTTCCCCGGCGATTCTCGTGATGATATTAAACTTGTAGGAGACGCTTTAAATGATTATGAAAAACCATTTACAGATAACAATAATTATTGGAATTACTATATCAGCCGATTAAAAAATAAAAACGAAAAATTTGTGAAATTAGGGATTTCTGCACTTGAAACTTTATGGCAAAATTATAAAGTTCAATCTACAACTTTCAATAATTTATGGTTCACAAGAAACAATTCAACTCCACTTTGGAAACTTACACTAAACGATATTTATGCAACGTCAATTTGTTTAAGTATTTTAGAACCTAAGCTTGCTGCAAACCAGATTTCTGGTTTCTTCCATTGGTTCTCCGATTCAACAAAAAAACGACTATATAACGAATATTATTTTAAAGAAAATAAATCTAAAGAACATAGTTATTCCGATTTTAATATTTTTCCGTGGTTGGCTTGGAATGCTTACTCTGTTGATAAAAGTATTCCTTTGCTCGACAATACTATAGCCGAGTTCCAAAATATTAATGATTATTCATACCAAAATCAAGACGATAACAGCAATTGGTTCTGTGAGAGCAATAATATAGAAACCGTTAAAAAAAATGCAAGCCTTTTTTCTGAAATATTGGCAATAAAAAAAATTCTGATAGAGCTCAAATTGGATAATGGTTTAGATAATTGTAATAAAAAAATCACTTATTTAACTCAAAATTTTGACAAGTATTTTTATGATGAGTTTTCAAATAATTATTGCGATATTGATTATCATAGTAATAAATTGTTTCCAAGAAAAAATGTATTTCCATACGTAATTTGGTCTGGGCTAGGTGCTTTTAACTCTGTCGAAAAATATATCAATACCAATTATCTTAATTATCAAGTTAATGAAGATAATCTGATTTTTTTTGAGCAAGAACAATTATTGTCGTCATTTTTTCTCTTGTCAGGATTATACAATTACAAATATTATGAATTATTAAGAGAGATAAAAGAAAAACATCTTCAAAAAATTGAAAATGAAATTTCAAAAAACGATTACATTTATTTTTCTTATGACAATGGAGAAAAAATTAACAATTCAACATTTGCTGCTGAAATGACTTTAATTCTATATTTATATTTTTAATAATTAATATGAAAAAATCAATTTTAATATTTACTTTTTTTTCAATAATATTTTTATCGTCATGTAAAATTAATGAAATTACTGTTTCTGCGCCCAAAAACCTTTCAATAGAAAAATTGTCATTGCAGGAAATAAAATTAAAATTGTTTTTGCCGGTAGAAAATCCCAATAAATTTTCATTTAAGGTGAAAGAATCCGATTTATTTTTATATGTAAATGAGAATAAAATCGGAAAAATTAATACTAAAAACTTTACGACAATAAGTTCAAAATCTGAAGCCGCTTATCCGATATATTTTGAAATAAAGCCGACAGATGTGCTTTCAAATGTAAAAATTCTTTTTAAAGAATTGGGAAAAAAGAAACCGGAATTATATATAAAAGGAGATATCATCATAAAAAAGTTTCCAATAAGGAAGAAAATACCGGTTAATTATAAAATTGAGCGGTAATTTTCATAAATATTACTAATCTATTTTTTACTTTGAAAAAATAAAAATAAAATATAAATTTGTAAATAATAATATAAAAATGGACAAAAATCAAATAAGAGAAACAATTGCACGCAGAGCTGCATTAGAATTACAAGATGGTTATGTTGTTAATTTAGGTATTGGTTTACCTACATTACTCACAAATTATATTCCTGAAGGAGTAAATGTTACAATTGATGCCGAAAATGGTATGTTAGGAGTAGGACCGACACCTGAATCCGGCACCGAAGACAGCAATTTTTTTGATGCAGGAGGCGCTTATGTTACTCCATTAGAAGGTTGTTCAATATTTGACAGTGCTACATCTTTTGGAATTATTCGCGGTGGACACGTTGACGTTTGCGTTTTGGGTGCATTACAAGTTGATGAAAAAGGAAATTTAGCAAATTGGATGATACCGGGCAAACTTACACCTGGAATGGGAGGAGCAATGGATCTTCTTGTTGGTACTAGAAAGGTTATTATTGTAATGGAACACACAGCAAAAGGAAATCATAAAATTATGAAAAATTGTAGTCTTCCTCTAACAGCAGCGGGTCAAGTTAATATGATTATTACCGAAATGGGCGTTATGGTCATTACAGATAAAGGTATTGAGCTAACAGAAATAAATCCTGAATTTACAGTTGAAGAAGTGCAAGTTGCAACCGAAGCAAAATTAATTATCTCAAAAAATCTTAAGAATATGTGCTAATACAGCAATTAAAATAAAAAAATAGGGGAATATCAAACGATATTCTCCTATTTTTATTTTAATAAATAAAAGTTAAGCAGTTATTTCAACTAATACCGCTCCTTCAGGAACAGAATCGCCATTTCTGTATTTAATTTCAGAAACAGTTCCATCAAAGTTACTGATGATATCGTTTTCCATTTTCATAGCTTCTAATATAAGCACTGTTGTTCCTTTTTTTATTGCATCGCCTTCTTTTACTTTAATATCAAGAATAGTTCCTGGTAACGGAGCCTTAATATCTTTTATTTGAGGTCCGGCGGGATTAGAAGGATTTGCAACTTCAACGGGAGTGACGATTCTTTGTACAGGTTTGCTAGCAACAACTTTTGATTCTTCTTTATTTTCCAAAAGAACATCATACTTTGTACCATTTACTTCAATTTTTGCTACATTTTCAACTATATCATTAACTACAACATTATATTCGTTGCCATTAATTTTAAATTTATAATCTTTCATATTATTTAATGTTTTTTAATTTAAATAGTGGATGTTACTATTCCATTGAGTGTCTATACGATCACGTAAATCCATTGTAATAACAAGAGATTCTTCGTCGTGACTTGTATCAAGATACAAATGTAAAGCCATTGCAATTGCAGCATTTACTTCGTTTTCTTTTTCAGACAAAACAGCCATTTTAGGTTTTTCTGCTTCATTTTTAACTTTACTAATATCTGATTTATTATTTGATTTTGAATCCATTCCTTTTCGCAATACACGTATAAGTAAATATATTAATGTTAATGCAAATAAAACAATACCAAAACAGATTAGTACTAATAATATTTGGTTGTTCACAATATCTACAAGGTTCAATTTTGCAATTGTTCCAAAGAAATGATTTTGGTTTAATAAGATTGCATTTATTATCATATTTATTTAAAAGTTAAAGATTAAAGAGGAATATTTGTATGTTTTTTAGCAGGCATTTTATCTTTTTTGGTAGCCAAAGCTGTTAAAGCACGAATTATTCTGAATCTTGTGTTGCGAGGTTCAATTACATCATCAACAAAGCCGTATTTTGCAGCTTGATATGGATTAGCAAATTTTTCTTTGTACTCAGCTTCTTTTTTATTCATGTATTTAGCTTGTTCTTCAGGATCTGTAATTGCTGCAATTTCTTTTGCATATAATATTTCCATAGCACCTGCTGCACCCATTACTGCGATTTCTGCAGTTGGCCATGCATAATTGATATCGCTTTTTAGTTGTTTGCTACTCATTACATCGTGAGCGCCACCATAAGATTTTCTCAATGTTACTGTAATTTTCGGAACAGTAGCTTCACCAAATGCATATAATAATTTTGCTCCATTAGAGATAATTCCACCGAATTCTTGTTTTGTACCAGGCATAAATCCAGGAACGTCAACTAATGTTACTAATGGGATATTAAAGCAGTCACAGAAACGAACAAATCTTGCACCTTTACGAGATGCTTCAATATCTAATACGCCAGCCATAAATTTTGGTTGATTTGCAACAACACCTACAGATTGTCCATTAAAACGAGCAAAACCTACTACAATGTTTTTTGCATAATATTTATGAACTTCTTCGAATTCTCCATTATCAACAATTGATTTAATAATATCTAATACATCATAAGGTTTATTTGGATCTTCGGGGATAACTCTATTCAAATTGTCATCAATTCTATCAATTGAATCATTAGTTTCAATTATTGGAGTTTTCTCCATAAAATTTTGTGGCATGTAAGATAAGATTCTCCTAATTGTATTAAGAGTTTCTTCTTCGTTTTCTGCAACGAAATGAGCAACCCCGGATTTAGAAGCGTGAATCATAGAACCACCTAATTCTTCTGTGCTTACATTTTCTCCTGTAACGCTTTTTACTACTTTTGGACCGGTAACAAACATGTAACTTGTACTTTCTGTCATTATGATATAATCGGTAAGTGCAGGAGAATAGACTGCTCCACCCGCACAAGGCCCCAATATTGCAGAAATTTGGGGAATAACACCGGAAGCTTCAATGTTACGTTGAAAAATTTCAGAATATCCGGATAAACTTAATACGCCTTCTTGAATACGAGCACCTCCGCTGTCGTTTAATCCGATTACCGGAACTCCCAATTTCATTGCCATTTCCATCACTTTGCAGATTTTTTTGGCGTTTGTTTCTGAAAGAGAACCTCCTTCAACAGTGAAATCTTGTGAATAAAGATATACCATTCTTCCATTGATTGTACCATAACCGGTTACACAACCATCCCCTAAAAATTGTTTGTCTACCATTCCGGGATCTGTGCAACGATGTGTAACAAACATATCAATTTCTTCAAAACTGCCTTTATCTAATAAAAGGTCAATTCTTTCACGAGCTGTATATTTGCCTTTTTTATGTTGTGATTCAATTCTTTTTTCACCACCTCCTAATCGAGCCTGATTACGTTTGTTAACTAATTCTTTTATTTTATCTTCAATTGCCATAATATTATTTCTATAGAAATTATCTTCTTTAAAGTTTTATACAAAGAAAATACTCTTTATTTAATATTCCAAATTTATTTTTATTTTTTTAACACTGCAAATACATAAATGACTATATTTGATTTGTTTAAATTTAAGATCAAGAGAGATTTTATACGTTATTTCAAAATATTATTGAGTAAAAAAGTATTAATTTTTTTCAGACTTATTTACAAATTATCAAACCTATGTGAGCAGGTCTTTTATTTCGGGGCACAACTGACGGCGGTATGTTCAGTGGCGATCAGGAATCCGGATACCACTATCTTACACACTATAAGCCGAATTTTATAATTTGGCGGTGGAACGGAAGTGTGACTGCCTTACTTTTACCTATATACCCCGCATGGTATATAGGTGTTGTTACCG
>CAZBPT010000024.1:0-31154 GCA_964493875.1 uncultured Bacteroidales bacterium
AAAGATCTTCTCAAAACGTCTCTCTCTGTTTATCGTCTCTCCCGTTCGTTTTGAGGTTACAAAAGTACAACTATTTTTTTTAATTTCCAAACATTTTTTAATATTTTTTTCATTTTTTTTATCTTTTTTTTTATCTTTTTATAATCCGCTGATTAAAAGAAAAATACGAATAAAAAAAATTGTGTTTTTTATTCGTATTTTTAAGAAAGAAAAAAAAAATAGACGACTTACGCTATATTTTTTGCTATCTTTAAATGAAAATTCCGTTAATTTAAGAAAATTTCTTTAAATTTCATCACAGAATTCCCTTTTTCATCTTTTAATATTAAGATGCCATTCTCAATTTCATAAGCATTTATTGTCCCAAAAAATTTGACAAAGTCATTTTCTAATGACATATCCGTGCATAATTTTTTAGTTCGTAGCATTCCTGAAAAAGATATCTTATTCCCTTTTTTTAATATATAAGTAGTATTAAAATTATTACAAGACAAAGAACCGAAAAGTTTTCCGTCATTACTAAAAGAAAATTGAACCTCAGAATTCCCTTCGGAATATATAGGTAAATCCCCTTTTATCTCCTCCAAGCTCCAAGTCTTATTTAAAATATAGGTATCATATTCTTCCCTTTGTATTTTTTTTAGTGAATATTCATTTTTATTGGCAAATAAATTTCCCATTGTATCTAAAAGAAACATTTGTTCTCCATCTAATTTCCACCTTCTATACTCGTTTTTTGGAGTTATTCCTTCTAATATAAAAGATTCTCTTTTTTTATCCCATGAGACTAATCCAAAAGCATAAGTACTTACTTGATTTTCTTTATCGGTAAGAACCATTATATAATTTGAATTTTTAGTGATACTAAACTGAATTTCTATTTCATAACCTCCTGATCTTGCTATGTTTGCAAAATAAGTTCCCCACCATTCCGAATTATCTTTATTTACTTTCGTCTGATTTTTTGAAATAGATTGATCTGATTCTACAGCTTTTTTCCCAGTATTACAAGAAATCATTAGAATTATTGAAGATATTATTATAACGATAATAATTGTTTTGTTTATTTTCATGATTATTTTTTTCTTCGACAAAATTAATAATTTATTTTATTTTTTATTAATATTTTTAAAAAAATGTAACTATATTTGTTTATTAATATAAGGAAATGAAAAAACTAGTAATATTTATATTTTTATTTATTTTAAATTATTCTTTTTCACAAAAAGAAACAATTATTACATTAGGAGAAAGCAATGAAGGTATTGTTTTAAAAGATAATAATGTTACAGATTTCTCTGCAACAATAAAATTAAAAGAAATAAAATTTATTAATAAGTCTTCGGCAAATGGAAATTTCTCGGAAATGACATTAAATGGATTTTCTCATCCGAATAATATTGGTCAAGCATGTATACCTATATATAATACACTTATTGAAGTCCCTCAAAATGCAAACATTGAAATAGAAATTATTAGTTATGATATAAGTTCTTATGATTTAGACTCTTATAATATTAATAAAATTGAACCTACACAAATCTCGTACAGCAAAAGCACAGATCCTAGCGATATGGTTTTCAGTATTGACGAAAACTATTATAACAGCAGAACAACAGAAAATACTCCGCTTGTTTCTGCCCAATTTTTAGGAACTCAACGTGGTGTGGGTATTGGTCGACTTGAAGTTCGTCCATTCCGCTATAATCCCGGGAATAATATTTTAGAAGTTTATAATAATTTGGAATTTAAAATCATTTTTAAAAACTCAGATATAAGTTTAACAAATAGTTTGAAAACTAGATATTACTGCGCTCAATTTGATTATAACAATTTATTGCTAAATTACTCTCCAACTTTACAAACAAAAGATAGTTATTCGAACTACTCAGCACCACTAAAATACGTTATTGTAGCAAACGAATATTTTAGAACCACTTTAGAACCTTTTATTGCTTGGAAAAGAGAACAAGGATACAATGTTATAGAATATTATCCTTCAAGTGGAACTGGAGCAATAAGCAACACTACAGTTAAATCCTACTTACAAAATTTATACGATGCTGCAACGGTATCAGATCCTGCTCCTCTTTATGTTTTACTTATTGGAGATCATAACGGTAATTATTGCCTACCTGCATTTGCATCACAAGCAACAACGCCTGATGACAGTCATATTACAGATTTGTATTTTTGTACTTTTGATGGTAGTAGCGATTATTTGCCGGACATGTATTATGGAAGAATATCTGCAAATACTACAACACAACTTCAAGATGCTTTAAATAAAATAATTCCATACGAAAAATATACTTTTGGAGATGGTAGCTACTTAAAAAATGCCATAATGATTGGCGGAGACGATTCTAACTACGGTCCTAGTCACGCCGACGCTGCAGTACACTACATTACTAATAATTATTTAAAAACTGACAACGGATTGGATAACATTTATGCTTATTATGATTGGACAGGTTCGAATGCAAGTAATTCTCCATATTATCAAATGAATAGCGCCAGCAGCAGTGCTGAAACATCAATAAATTCTCAAATTTCAACAGGAGTAGGGTTCGCAAACTACACAGCACACTGCGATTATTATGGTTGGTATGATCCTGCTATTCGTAATACTTCAATAAGCGGATGGAACAATGTTAACAAATATGCTTTTATGATTGGGAACTGTTGTTTGTCTTATCAATTTGATAATTCTACAGATGCATTTGGAGAACAAGTAATTTATACTGCCAATAAAGGTGCAATAAATTATATTGGAGCAAGCAACTCTTCCTATTGGAACGAAGATGTTTATTGGGGAATTGGATTAACTACACTATCTATCACCCAAACAAATGCATCTGCCCACAGTTATCAAAATACCGGATTAGGAGCTTATGACAGATTATGGCACCAAAATGGAGAAGCATATAACGATTGGTATTACACAGGAGGACAAATTATACACGCAGGAAATCTTGCAGTTGAAGCTAGCAGTTCTGATAAAAAAAGATATTATTGGGAAATTTATCATAATTCCGGCGACCCATCTCTTATGCCTTATCTAACAGAACCTCCACAATTATCTTTACATTATGATACTCCACAAGAAGGAAGCATAAGTTTAATTGTTACAACCGAGCCATATACATACGTTGCTATTTCAACAGCCACAACACTTCTTGATGCTCAATGGAGTGGTGCAGATACTACTGTTACTCTAAATTTCTTGGCACTTGACGGTACACCTATTAACATTGTAGGTACAAAGCAAAATCGGCAACCCTATGTTTTAGAAAATATTACACCTCTACCCACAACTGCACCTATTGCAGATTTCTCAGGAAATCCAACAACAATTATTGAGGGACAAAGTGTGGCATTTTCAAATTTATCTTCTTTTGGAGTAAATTACTTATGGAATTTCGGAGACGGCAGCACATCAACACAAACAAATCCAACAAAAATTTATTCTACTGTTGGAGTATATACTGTATCTTTAACCGCCATAAATTCTATTGACTCCGACACAATGATAAAACAAGCATATATTACTGTAAATCCTAACTTAAACCCTCCTGTTGCCGGATTCACTTTTGATGTAACCGAAACTTGTACTGGTATAGTTCAATTTACAAATACTTCTACTGATTATACATCCTTATCTTGGGATTTTGGAGACGGAACAAATTCAATTTCTGAAAATCCTACACATAATTATTCTCAAAATGGAAATTTTACAGTTTCTCTTACGGCAACAAATAGTAACGGCGACAATACTTTCACAGCAACAGAAACAATAACTGTAAATATGCCAGATCCACCTATATCAATGAGCGACTATGCTTGTACTGGCAACCCGATAGAATTGTCTGCATCTGCAAACGGATCAATAAATTGGTATGACCAAGAAAATACCCTCATCAATACAGGAACAAATTATACATATAATGATAACATTACAGCAACTTTCTATCTTGAAAATGTTGTTACCGAAAGTCTTAATAATTACAACGTAGGTCCAGTAAATAAATCTATTGGTGCAAGTTCTGCTATGACCAGCAGTACATATCCTCACGGACTTTATTTTAATGCTGAAGTTGATCTAACTCTGAATTCTGTTAAGATATATGCTAACCAACAAGTTACAAGAACAATTAACCTTTTTAATTCTCAAGGAACATTAATAAATACTGCTACTGTTACCATTCCTTCCTCTTACGCATCAGGTACAGTTGTAAATTTGGGATTCCACATTCCTGCAGGAAATGATTATTTATTGTCAATACAAAGTGGAAGCAATAATTTGGTTAGAAATAACTCTGGTGCAAGTTTTCCTTATGAAGTTGAAGGCGTAATCAGCATTTACAAAAATACAACAGAACTTGCAGGAGCTTATCAATCTGGTTATTACTACTTCTTCTATGATTGGGACATTACAACTACAAAAGAATGTTCTAGCGCAAGAACAGAAGTAACCGCAACAGTTCTAACCCTTCCTGAATTATCTTTAACTCAAGATGGAGATACAACACTTTGCGAAGAAGAATCTTCAAATATTACAGCTACACTTGGGCTGGAAGACAATTATACGAACATATACTGGAACGGCAACTCTGAAACACCAACACACTTGGAAGAAACGAACAATGTAACTATAAATGCTCCCGGAACTTATTACTTTAGTGCCGAAAATATTTGCGGCGAAACAATTTCTTCTATAACTTTTTATCAAGGAGAACTTGCAATCGTATCTGAAATTTCTTCTATTCCTTGCTCATCAGGATTTTCTTCCGATGGACAAGCAACAGTTACTATTAGCAATAGCAACCCTGAAAACTTCCACTTCTTATGGAGCAATGGACAAGAAACACAAACTATTGAAAACCTTCAAACCGGCTGGTATTCAGTAAGTATTACTAATATTACCGACAATTGCGAAACCGTTGACAGTGTTTTTGTTTCTTTTGTAACTAATATCGATAATAATAATACTGACAATTTTACTCTTTTCCCAAATCCTGCAAAAACAATCATAAATATTGTAACTAACAGTAATTGTCAAAATATTAAATATGTATTATTCTCTATCGAAGGAAAAATTATTGAAGAAACTACAAAGAACTATTTCAATGTAGAAAAATTATCTGATGGATTATATTTTATCAAAGTTGTTACTCCTGATAAAATTTCCACCATTCAATTTATTAAAGAATAATTTATCCCTAAGAAAGAGAATAAACAATACTACTAACTTAATACTATCAAAATTTTTATGTTTTAAACAAATAAATTGTATTTATCGTAAAAATTTTGTACTTTTGTATCCGTAATATTTCATTATTACACATTTAATAAAACACTGAAAATGAAAAGAATTAAAATAATTGATGTTTTAAAAGCTACAAATTTTGGAACAGAAATCTTAATAATGGGTTGGGTTAGAACTAAAAGAATAAGCAAAAATGTTTGTTTTATTGCTCTAAACGATGGTTCAACAATTAATAATTTACAAATTGTTGTTGATGTTGATGAAGAAACAGAAAAAGATCTTGCTTTAATACATACAGGTGCATCTATATCTGTTACAGGAAATATTGTAAAATCGGAAGGTGCAGGTCAAAGTGTTGAAATACATGCAAATAAGTTAGAGATATTAGGGCAGGCAAACCCCGACAAATATCCATTGCAACCAAAGAAACATAGTTTAGAATTTTTAAGAGAAATTGCTCACTTACGTCCTCGTACTTCTTTGTTCTCTGCAATTTTCCGAATTAGACACGCAATGACTTTCGCCGTTCACAAATTTTTTACTGAAAAAGGTTTTTGTAATGTTCACACTCCACTAATTACAGCCTCAGATGCTGAAGGTGCAGGAGAAATGTTTCAAGTTACTACTCTTGATTTAATGAACTTACCGAAAAACGAAGAAGGGAAAATTGATTTTTCTCAAGATTTTTTTGGGAAGTCCACAAACCTTACTGTTTCGGGTCAATTAGAAGGAGAATTATTCGCAATGGCTCTTGGTGAAGTTTATACTTTCGGACCAACTTTTAGAGCCGAAAATTCTAATACCGCTCGACATCTTGCCGAATTTTGGATGATAGAACCCGAAATGGCTTTCTATGATTTGAACGACAATATGGATTTGGCTGAAGAAATGCTCAAATACTTAGTTAACTACGCTCTCGAAAATTGTAAAGACGATATCGAGTACTTATCAAAACGTCGCCAAGATGAACAAAAAGATAAAAAACAAAACGAACGCGATGAAATGACTCTAATTGAAAAATTGAATTTTGTAGTTAATAACAATTTTGAAAGAGTTAATTATACTGATGCTATTGACATCTTAAAAAATTCTAATGCAAACAAAAAAGGACAATTCGCATATAAAATTGAATCTTGGGGTGCAGACCTTCAGAGCGAACATGAAAGATATTTGGTAGAAAAGCATTTCAAAAAACCAGTAATTTTAATAAATTACCCAAAAGAAATAAAAGCCTTCTACATGAAACAAAACGAAGACGGTAAAACCGTTCGTGCTATGGACGTTTTATTCCCACAAATTGGAGAAATAATTGGAGGATCACAAAGAGAAGAAAATTATGATAAGCTTATTAGCCGAATGGAAGAAGTTGGAATACCACAAAAAGAAATGGATTGGTATCTCGACACCCGAAGATTTGGCTCTGTCCCTCACAGCGGATACGGCCTTGGTTTTGAAAGGCTTATGCTTTTCATTACTGGAATGAGTAATATCAGAGATGTTATTCCATTCCCCCGTACTCCTAAAAACGCCGAGTTTTAACAATGGATGCTAACTCGTTTTCTGTCGATGAAAATAATACTATTTTTAAAAGAGCCGAATCTTTTATTTTAGAAACAAATGAATATGTCTTCCTTACAGGAAGAGCAGGAAGCGGGAAAACAACTTTCTTACATTATATTAAAGAGACAACAAAAAAAAGAACTGCCGTCGCTGCCTCAACGGCAGTAGCAGCAATAAATGCCGGTGGTGTTACTCTTCATTCCCTATTTCAACTAATTCCAGAACCTTATATCCCAAACAGTAATTTTAAAATTAACAATAATTATCGAAAAGATAAACTCGATATTATCAGAAAATTAGAACTCTTGATAATTGACGAAGTATCAATGCTACGTGCCGATTTACTGGATTGTATCGACAACACTTTACAGACTGTAAGAAAAAATAATCTTCCTTTTGGTGGCGTTCAAGTATTATTTATTGGAGATATGTATCAACTGCCTCCGGTTGTTAAAAAAGAAGAATGGGATATACTTGGAAATTATTATGATAGCCCTCATTTTTTTAGTGCACAAGTAATAAAAAGAATAAATTTAATTTACCTTGAACTAAAAAAAATATACAGACAAAAGGATATTAATTTTATCAATATCTTAAATAATGTTAGAAACAGCACTCTGACAAACCATGACATTGATTTACTAAATACCAGATTTATTGAAAATTATCAAAACAGCAATCAAGAAAAACCGGTTACTCTTACAACACATAATTCTGAGGCGAATGAAATAAATACTAGAGAATTGTCCTTATTACCCGGAAAAGAATACACTATTCAAGGAAAAGTTGAAGATCTTTTTAACAGCAATGCATTTCCCACAGAAATTGAAATGCACTTAAAAGAAGGTGCTCAAGTTATGCTCATTAAAAACGATTTAGACAAACGTTATTATAATGGGAAATTGGCAATTATCACAAAAATTGAATCCCCAAATAACTCAACAAATCTATCTATTGAAGATGACTTTGCAATATATATCAAATTAGAAAATTCTGATACAGAGATTTGTTTGGACCCAGAAACCTGGGATAATGTTACTTATTCTTATAATAACGAAAGCAATCTTTTAGAAGAAAAAGTTTTGGGGAAATTTATCCATCTACCACTAAGACTCGCTTGGGCAATAACAGTTCATAAAAGCCAAGGACTCACTTTCGAGAATTTAATAATTGATTTAAAAAGAACTTTTACCACAGGACAAACTTACGTTGCCCTAAGTCGTTGCACATCTCTAGACGGAATTATTTTGCTGTCGCCAATTTCACAAAATTGCATTAAAACCGACTATAAAGCCATTTCTTTTTCTAAATCCGAAAAATCTGATCACGAACAAGAACAATTATTAGAAAAAGGTAAAAAACTTTTCTGGAAACAACAAATTTTAAAAATTTTTGATTGGAAAGATATGATAGCTTTTTTATACGATTTTGAAAGCTTATTATCAGACAGAAAATCTGTATACTTTACTGATGCTCTAAAATTATACAATAATTTTTCTAAAACTATTGAAGAATTAGATCATATTACTATTAAATTTAAAAACCAGCTAAATAATATTTTTAACCTTGACAATGACAGAGAAATACTTGAGAAGTTAAAAGAGCGTTGCCAAAAAGCTGTAGAATATTTTTGTAATAATATTATAGACAATATTCTGATTCCACTTCAGGATTATATGGAAAATTCCAATATAAAAAAACGTGCTAAAGTTTTTTATAAAAATTTAATATGCCTTGAAAAAGATTTGATTATTAATATTAAATCAATTATGAATATTCAATACTATTCAGAATATATCATAGATATTTCAAAAATTAATATTCCTCAAAGAAAGGAATTCTTATTTTCAGAAAATACAAATAAAAGAATATCACAAGAACCGTTGTTTAAAGGAAAGAAAAAAAAAGAAAAAGAAGAAAAAATTGACAGTTTCCAAAACACTTTAATACTTTTTAAACAAGGATTAAATGTAGAAGATATCGCAAAACAGAGAGGACTTACAACTGCAACAATTATTACACATTTATCTAAATTTGTCGGAAGAGAAATAAATATTGAAGAACTAACTGACAAGGAATCATTTGACAATATTTATCCGGTGCTTGCCCCATATTTAACAAATGAAAAAATTAGTCTTAAAGAAATTTATGAAAAACTTGACAATAAATTCACTTACGAACAAATAAAAATTGTATATAATTATTGTAAAAATTGTCCTGACGGAATGCCTAAACAGAAAGAAATAATTGACGAAGAAAAAACATATATAGTTACGGAATATTTTAACTCGCAAATTGTTTAACCAAAAAATATATATTATATGCTGAAAAAAGAATTAAAAATTAATGATGAAAGTGTTTGTTCAATATTTTTAGAATGTAATTATTCTGAAATGAATAATTTTATTAAAAATAAAGAAACAATAATAACAATTAGCGATACAAATATTTATAATTTATATAAATCCTATTTCGAAGGTTATTATTCAATAATCTTAGAACCGGGAGAAAAAACAAAGTCTTTTGAAACTGTAAATTATATTATTTCAAAATTATTGGAACGCAATGTGGATAAATCTTATATTCTTGTAGCTATTGGTGGTGGAACTATCTGCGATATTACCGGGTTTACTGCATCAATATATAAACGAGGAATAAATTTTGCCTATGTGCCAACAACTATTTTAGCACAAATAGATGCAGCAATCGGCGGAAAAACAGCAGTAAATTTCAATGGTGTAAAAAATTGTATTGGAAGTTTTAAACTACCACAATTTGTTATGTGCAATTCTAGTGTTATTGATACTTTGCCAGAAATTGAAGTAAAAAGTGCTTTCGGTGAAGTATTGAAATATTCTTTAATAAGTGAAGATTTGCCTTTTGAAGAATTGGCGAAAAAGAACTTTGATTTTTTTATCAAAAATCGTCATCATATATATGATCTTACTTCAAGGTGCATTGATATTAAAATAAATATTGTGAAACAAGATTTCAACGACAATGGTATTCGACGGATATTGAATTTTGGGCATACTTTCGGACATGCCTTTGAAATTATCGAAGATATCCCTCACGGAATAGCTGTATTAAAAGGAATTTGCGTTGCTATCGACTTATCGTATAAACTAGGATTACTCAAAAAGGACAAACTTGATTTAATAAAAGAATGTATCATAAATTATGGTTTTGATACAGATTATACTATTAATGATGAAATTATAGAAATTATTCTGCAAGACAAAAAAAATACAAAAAAAGAATTGAATCTTATTTTATTAGAAAACATAGCTTCACCTATTATAGTAAAATTAGAAATTAATAAATTGTTGGCTCTGCTACATGATAAAAGAAATTAATAATGTTTTTTTGAAAGAGATTGTTAGTTCTTCTCCCTCAAAATCTTTTGAGTTAAGAGCTCTCTTTGCATGCTTGTTAGCTAATAATGATATTAAAATTACTAACTACGGAAACTGTGATGACGTTTCTGCAATGAGAAATATCTTATCTCAATTCAACTTTGAACTTTCCCACAATAATAATTTTTATTGTATTTCCCCAAAAAATATTATCGTCCCAAAAATTATCGATGCAGGCGAATCGGCTTTCATTGCTCGTTCTTTACCTTCAATTATGTCTTTGTTTAGCAAGAATTTTCAAATCATAGGAAAAAAGTCTCTATTGAAAAGAAATATTATTGAAGATTATTCGATTTTTCGTGAAAAAAAATGGCAAATAAAATCCGATGGCAATAATCTGCCGGCAAGTTTTTCAAATGCCAAATTAACTCCGGGAAAATATTTTTTTGATAATCCAATTAGTTCGCAAGTTATTTCAGGATTATTATTTTCCTTGTATGCTTTAAATGATGACTCAGAAATTATCATAAAAAATCCTGTAAGCTTGGCCTATATTTATCTTAGTATTTATGTTTTAAGTCTTTTTAATGTAAAAATTGAAAGCGAAAATAAAGATGGATTATTTACAATTTTCGTCAAAGGCGGACAAAAAATAATTGCGAACAATATTGAGATTGAAGGAGATTGGAGTTCGGCAGCAAATTTTATTGTCTATGCTCTGTTAAAGAAAGATACAATTATTAAAGGATTAAATGTAAATTCTGTACAAGCCGATAAAGCCATTCTAGATGTAGTTGAAGCAGCAAATGGAAAATTCTTTTTTAGCAACGGGGGTTTACACATTCTTAAATCTGATACAAAATCTTTTGATTTTGATATTACACATTGTCCCGATATTTTTCCTCCATTGATAATTTTAGCATTATTTTCTGAAGGAAAATCCAAAATCTACGGTATCAATAGATTAAAAAACAAAGAGTCTTCCCGTGGAGAAGTCTTATTGCAAGAATGTAGAAAAATGGGAGCAAAAATACGACAAATCGACAACCATATTGAAATAGAAGGAGAAAAAAACTATAAAGTTGCAAATTTTAATTCTTACGGAGACCACAGAGTAGCAATGGCAGAGATAATTATTTCGGCTATTCTAAATAATAACTCTTCGGTTTCTGGTATTGATTGTGTGAAAAAATCTTGTCCAAATTTTCTTGAAATGTTTTATTGAATATGAAAACGATTTTTCAATTATTTATTAGTTTTTTTAAAATCGGAGCTTTCACTATTGGTGGCGGTTATGCGATGTTGCCATTAATTCAAAAGGAGATAGTTGATAAGCGAAAATGGATTTCGGAAATTGATTTTGTAGATATTTTGGTTCTCGCTCAGATAATTCCTGGAGCAATTGCCGTAAATACTGCCATCTTAGTCGGTTTCAGAATAAATAAACTTTTGGGTGCATTTGTGGCAGTAATTGCAAGTGTTCTTCCTGCTTTTGTAACAATATTAGTTCTTGCAATATTTTTTCAAAATTTCAAAGATAATGTTTATGTGATAAAAATTTTTAATGGATTACGACCTGCTGTTGTTGCATTAATGATTTATTCTGTATATAAAATTCTAGCTTCTGCAAAAATAAAATGGTATCTCTATTTTTTATTGATAGCAACAGTTTTGATTAATTATTTTACAAATTTTTCTCCATTCCTCATCATCTTAATCGTTATTATTGCTTCAATAATAATTTTTGCTATAAAGAATAAGAATAAAAATAAAACTTTAGAATGATGATATATTTAAAATTATTTTTATCGTTTTTTAAAATAGGATTATTTGGCATAGGCGGCGGTTATGCTATAATTTCGTTAATTGAAAATGAAGTTACAGAAAATCAATGGCTTACGAGAACCGAACTAACAGATATTATCGCAATATCGCAAGTAACTCCTGGACCAATTTCCATAAATGCAGCTACTTATGTTGGATATGCCGCCACAGATAGCATTCTTGGAGCCTTTGTCGCAACGTCCGCATTAATAGCTCCTTCGCTACTAATTTGTCTTACACTATGCTATTTATTGAAATTTTTTAAGAAAAATAATTATATCGATTTTATTTTCCGTTCTCTGCGTGCTGTTATTGTAGGAATGATAATAGCCGTTATTTTGTTTTTTTTCAATAAAGAAAATTTTATTGATATAAATAGTTATATCATTTTTTTCTTTACCTTACTACTCCTTTTTTCCTTTAAAAAATTAAATCCAATTTTTATTATTTTATTATCAGGAGTTTTAGGATTACTTCTTTATTAAAATAAAAAAATTACTTACCGCCTTCACCAACAAATTTGTCTCCGTTATTTTTAAAGAGTACATTAAAAGACGTTAAACTTCCATAACTGCGTGTAATATATTGTTGAAGAGTAATTTTTTCTTCGTCGCTGAGCTTACTTGTATTAATTTTTTGTTCCATCACTCTGAGCCTGTCACGAATCATAATAATTTTATTAAAAAAACTTGAGATCGGAATTTCATAAGGTTTTAAATCGGAATTTAACGGCTTTAAAATCATAGTACCTCCGGTCCATTTCTCAGCAAGTGGAGCAGTTTCTTGAATATCAATATATTTTTTTAAAATTTTATTTAATGCCATTTCTACCGTTTCAAAGCTCATAAGATCATCGGGAGTTGTAAGTTGGTCGATTACCTCAAAATTATCAGCGGTTTTTAATATTTCTCTATTCCCAAAATCAATAAAAGTTACAATATAACTAATTGATTTTATTTGAATTACAACACCAAGGCCATATTCTGAATGTTTAATTCTACTTCCTATTCCTAATTCTATAAATTCGTTATCCATATTATTTTACAATGATATCATTAATATATTTTCTTCCAAACTTCTTATTCATTTCAAAAATTAAAGACGCTTTCATGTAGAGAACTTCGCATTTTATTGCCGGATTATCGAAAGATACGTAAAGCTTATTATGTTTAAAATACATTTCTTCTGTGGAATTTGAAATTACTATTCCTGCAATTTCTTTCCAAAGCTCCGGGATTCTTGCAGAATCAATTTTATCGTTTAATTCTCCATTGTCGGTTGCTCTTATATTTTCTATTATCTCTTTTAGAGATTTAATTTCTGATCTATCCATAATCTCTGCAAAATTATTAATTTTTGTAAGAAAAAAAAATTAATTAAAGAACATTCTCAATTTTTATTTTATTGCCAGCGAGAAAGGATTTTATATCCATTCTTTTCTTGCCGCTTATTTGAAGTTCTTCAATAAAAACAAATCCATCTTTTGTAGCAATTTTTAAATATTTTTTATTATCGCTAATAATTTTTCCTAGAGGAAATTCATGTATTTGATTTTCAAACGAAGTTTTGTAGATTTTAAGAATTGTTTCGTCATCAATCTGAAAAAATGCGCAAGGACTTGGAGACAATCCGCGAACAAAATTATGTATTTCCTCTGCAGATTTATTAATATCAATTTTACAGAATTCTTTTGTGATTTTTGGAGCCTCTTTCAATTCATTGATGTCAATATTTTCTTGCTCAACCAAGTTAACATTCTGTGTTTCAATTAGATGTAGCGTTTTAACACAAATATCGGCACCAATAATTTTTAGTTTATCATATAAGATTCCAAAATTATCCTCTGGAAAGATTTCACATTCCTGTTGGAGAATAATATTTCCCGTATCAATATTTTCATCAAGGAAAAAACTACTTACTCCTGTTTTCTTTTCTCCATTTATCAATGCGTGGTTTATTGGAGCGGCTCCTCTATAATTTGGAAGCAAGGCTGCATGTATATTAATACTGCCATATTTTGGCATTGCCCATAAAATTTTCGGCAACATACGGAAGGCAACAATAACAAAAATATCTGCATTAATTTCTTCCATCTTTTTAATAAAATCTTCGTCTTTTAACCTTTCAGGCTGCAATACCAACAGATTCTTTTTTAATGCAAATTCTTTTACAGGAGACATAGATATTTTTTTCCCACGTCCGGCTTCTTTATCGGTAGCAGTTACAACGGCTCTAACATCGTAACCCTCATCTAATAATCTCTCCAAACTAGGAATAGCAAATTCTGCTGTTCCCATAAAAACTATACTAATCTTTGTCTCCATACTTTTTATGCAAAAATAATTTAAAATTTTTGTTTTTCAAATAATATAATACCTTTACGAGCGTTTTTTATTTGTGAAAATAATACTAAAAAAGTTTTTATTATTAATAATATTCTTTTCCTCATTGCTATTTATTTGTGAATTGGCAAGATTATTTTTTGTAATATATAATTTTCCCCTTTTCAAAGGAATAGATTTTTCTGAAATAGCAAAGTCTTTTTTTTATGGACTAAAGTTAGACTGCTCTTTGGCAGCCTATTTATCTATTCCCTTTGTCCTAATTTTATTTTTATCAGCATTTATTGGAAACAACAAATTTTTAAAAATTTCATTAATTGTTTATTCTTTAATCATTGTAATTGTAGCATCAATAATTGTAATTGCTGACGCTGAAACTTATATCCATTGGGCATTCCGACTAGACAAAACTCCACTGTATTTTCTGAAAACACCTCAAGCAGTTACTGGCAATATCACGGTTTCTAAACTTATTTTATTGATTTTTTTATCACTTTGCTTTGCAACGATTTCTTTTCTTATTATTTGGTTTTTTGTTATCAAAAATATCAAAAACATAAAACGTGAAAAATATTTTTCATTTCTCTATATTCCTCTTTTTGGAGTATTATTCATTATTCTGAGAGGTGGTGTTGGAATTGTGCCAATTAACCAAGGTTCTGTTTATTATTCCACAAACACCCTTTGCAACAATACAGCTATTAATGTTATTTGGAATTTGGTTAATTCTTTTGTACACAGCGATATAGATTATGATAAATTCAAATATTTCAATGAAGAAGAAAAAGAAAATATTTGCAAAGAAATAAACGATTATCCACAAAATGACTCGCTCAATTATCGTTTTTCTGAAAATCCTGACAATATTATTTTTGTGGTTTTGGAAAGTTTCACTGCCGATGCAATATCTTGTGTAGGAGGGGAAAATCTTGCACCAAATATTGATAAATGGAGTAAGAAAGGAATACTGTTCAATAACTTTTACGCAAATTGTGATAGAAGCGACAAAGCATTAGTTTCGATATTCAGTTCCACTCCATCACTATTACATAATTCCTTGATGAAAACTCCAGAAAAATCATCAAAACTTCCTTCCATAGTGAAATCATTTTCTCAAAAAGGATTTCATTCCGCTTTTTATTATGGTGGAGACATAAATTTTGCAAATATGAAATCCTATCTTTATAATATTGGTTTTGAGACGATTGTATCAGAAAACAATACAGAGATAGAAGATGCAGAAACATCAAAATGGGGTTATCACGATGAATATATGTTTGACAAATTTTATTCGGATATAGAAAAAAGTAATGGAAAAAATATTTTTACACTTTTCACTTTGAGCAGTCATGAACCGTATGATGTTCCACGTATAAAAAAATACCCTCTCGACAATGAATGGGACAAAGCACGAAATTCTTATCTTTATACAGATTCTTGTTTAAATATTTTTTTAGAAAGAATGGAAAAGTCTCCCAAATGGAAAAATTCTTTAATAATATTAGTTTCCGACCACGGGACTTTATTCCCTGGAGAAAAATATGTATGGAGTAAGGAAAAATATAAATGTCTTATGCTTTTTTTGGGAGGAGTTGTAGAAAAGAATCCGTTTATTTACTCTGAACTTGCCGACCAATGTGATATAGCAAAAACATTATGTGAGCAATATCAAATCAACTCTGACGATTTTATTTTTGGAGACAATCTTTTTTCCGATAATCAAAAATACTCTTTTCTTTCTTTTGTAAATGGCTTTACTTATCTAAAAGACAATTCTACATACATTTATAATATAGAAAGCGATCAAATACTATTTGAAAATGGAGATTTAAAAAATAAAGATATTTTTGGAAAATATTATATGCAAAAATTATCGGAATATTATAAATCCTTGGAATAGTTTTCTGCAATTAATTTGAAATTCTTACAATTTTAAGGCTGTCATTGATATAATAAACTGCTTTAGCAGCACCGTATCCAATCCAAGCTCCATTTGCCGGGGCGCCAACAATATTTGATTTTACAGATGCAGGATTTACAAAAGGATTTCCATCGGTTAATTTATTGCGGTCCCAGGATTGCCAAAAGAGATAAGAATTTTCGTCCAAGGTAGATAATTTTAAATAAATAGAATCTCCTTTTTGGAAAAGAAAAGAGTCTGCAAAAGAAGTAGTATCTTCTTCATCTTGTATGGCAAAGAAAGAATTGCGTGCATAACTCTTTGAAATATATGGGCAACTGATATAATCAAGACCTTCTACCAATTTATCATCAAGAACATTTACCATAATAGAGCGGTAATACCATTGCTGATTATTTGTTTTTGAACGAATTGCGAAATAATCACCTGTTCCCACTGGATTTCTCCAATACAAAGTAAGAAAGCCTGCAAAAGTTGTGTCTGCTGTATTTGCAATATCATTAAAAAATATTGAAGGGTGATAAGTTACAGAGTCAATTCCAATTGTGTCTCTTATTGTTGTTGTAGAATAATATTTTTTGTTATCATATCTTATTTCCAGATTATAACTTTGTCCTATTTGTCCTTTTATTTTAGTGCCAATAAAACCTTTATAAGGCCATACAGGAAAAATATGAGGAACAAGGGTATCAATAATCCCGTTTGAAGAAACGGTAACAGTAGCTTCCGAATCTGTAACAACTAAATCGGCAACATAAGCAGAATCCACAACATCGAAATAAGCTAAATTTTTTGTGAGAAAAACAATAGAATAGTCATCCAATTCAATGGAGCCCTGCACGTTTAATTTTTCCTCAGGGCGAGGCAAATCAACAGTAATGTCAGTTTCGCACGAGTGTAAAAAAATCACTGTTAATAATATCGGAACTAAGAAAAATTTTTTCATAATTAAAATTTAAAATTCCAGGTAATAGAAGGTAAAATTGGGAATAAAGAAACTTGTTTTGCTTTTGTTATATAATCACCATCAGCAACGTTACCTTCACTATAGAAATAAATAAAATATGGATTTTTTCTGTTATAAACATTATAAATTGAAAAATTCAGAGAGCTTTCCCATTTTTTGTTTTTTACGATAGTCCAATTGCATGATAAGTCAAGACGGTGATAAGCGGCCATTCGGTAAGAATTTCTGTCTCCGTATTCGCTTGTCAGTTCTCCATCAACCATATATCTTGCAATAGGAAGAGTAGTTGTGTTTCCTGTAGCATAAACAAAAATTGCAGAAACGCTAAGTTTTTCATTAATATTATAAGTACCTGTAATAGAAAGATCGTGTCGGCGGTCGTATTTTGCTGGAAAAGCTTTGCCATTGTTAATATCGTCAAAATATCGATTCGTCCAAGAAAGAGTGTATCCAATCCAGCCAGACCAATTTCCGCTATTTTTTTTGATAAAAAATTCTACTCCATAAGAATCTCCGTTACCAAAAATAAAATAATTGTCGGCATTATCTTTAGAAATTTCATCACCGGGCAAAGCCCCATCAGTATATTCAATTAAGTTATACATTTTTTTATAATATCCTTCCACAGATGCTTCAATTTTATCGTCCCAAAAATTTTGAAATAGCCCGATAGCATATTGACGACCTTTTTGTGGTTTAACAACATCGCTGCTTGGCACCCATAAATCTGTAGGAAGAGTAGAAGTAGAAAGAGAGGCAAGATGAATAAACTGTTTATTTTGCATAAAAGACAATTTCATAGAAGCCGACTTCCATAAATTTATTTTAGCATAAAAGCGTGGTTCTAAAGAATAGTATGTTGCAACGTTTTGATTTTTTCCATATACAACAGAATCTATTGTTGTAAGCATATATTCATCTTTAATATATCTTGTAAAAGGACCAACTTGAGAAAAAATAGCAAATCTAAGTCCGCCATAAATACTCAAATTTTTTGTAATTTTATAATCATCTCCGATATAAACAGCAGCTTCATGAGCATATTGGAATTTTTTATCGCTTGTTGTAAAATCCATTTCTCCTAAATTTGCTGTTACAGAATTTGGAGAAAAAATATGAAAGATATAATTCAATCCGAATTTCACAGAATGATTAGGATTAGGCAAATAACTAAAATCTTGCTTTAAATTAAAATCTCTGATTCCGGAATCTTGAATTAAATCTACACCTGTAGAAGTAATACCTCCGCCTTCGTTTTCTAATGAGATAGAAGTTCTAAAAGAATAATCGCAAAAAACAAAAGTAGTATTTGAAAAGAATTTATCATTAAACAAATGATTATATCTCAAATTTACCATACCGTTTCCCCAAGGAATACTCATTTTTAATCCTGCATCTTTTGCAACGAATTTAAAAACATCTTTACCATAATACCCGCTTAAAAATAATCTGTCTTTATCTGAAAATCTATAATTTAATTTTAAATTAATATCATAGAAATAATAACCCGAAGATTTAAGAAGTGATTCTTTTTTTACGAATGGTTTTATTAATAAGTCAATATAAGTTCTACGAGCAGAAACGATAAAAGATGCTTTATCTTTAACAATAGGACCTTGAACAGTAAGTCGAGAAGAAATAGTGCCGATACCTCCATCAACTTCAAATTTTTTCATATTACCGTTTTTCATTGATATATCGAGAACAGAGCTGATTCTTCCACCATACTGAGCGGGCATTCCTCCTTTATAAATTTCCATATCTTTAACTGCATCGGCACTAAAAACGGAGAAAAAACCGAGAAGATGCGATGCATTATAAATAATAGCCTCATCGAGAAGAATTAAATTTTGGTCGGGACCACCACCGCGAACATAAAAACCTGAATTTCCTTCACCTGCTGCTTGTACACCCGGCAATAACTGTATTGTTTTAAGAATATCTACTTCGCCCATAAATGCCGGAAGGGTTTTCGCTGTTTCTATAGGGATTTTAGCCACGCTCATTTTATTCTCATCAATATTTTGTTTTTTATCTTCACTGATAACAACTTCTTGAGAAAGAACGGCTCTAGTTTCCATTTCAACATTTAACTTTAAATCGGCAGTTAAGTCAACATCAATAATCTGGTCATTATAACCAAGATAAGAAAATATCAATTGATATTTTCCTGAATTTAACGACAGAGAATAAAATCCATATGCATTAGAAGATGTTCCTAAGGGTTTGTCTTTAACCATAATGTTAGCACCCAACAACTCTTCTCCAGTACCTATGTCTTTTATATAACCACTAATTGTAAATTTTTGTGAAAACGAAATTGTAAATACAAATAAGAAAATAGTTATTAATAGTATTTTTGTTTTCATGTTTCATTATACTTAACAAAGATACAACTTTTTAGAAAAATTTTTATTTTTAAAAATATTTTTTTTTGAATATCAGAGTTATTGAGGATCTTTTAATACAACAAAAGATAATGCAAAAACAATTATCTCATATCAATAACTTCAGCATTTGGATACAAAGAATCGGAATATTTAATATCTTTATCTTGTATAGCAAGATTTTCTAAATATTTTGTTATGGTAATAGTAAAAGAAAGACCATCTTTACCAACATATACAATTGAATATAAGCGTTTTGCTGTTTTATCAACTTTTAAAGTTAAGCGTGAGAATTTTTTCTTGTCAACTTGCTTTGGATACAAATCAATAGTAACTATTGCTCTATTATTTTCAAATCTATCGGAAATTTGTTTTACTTTATACTCGTTTTTGTAATTTGCTAAAATTCCTTTAGGATTTATTAAAATATCATTTGCATTATCAACAGTAGTAATATTAACTTCTTCTGCATCTTTCAAATAAGTCCAATTTGTTTTTCCATCGGAATAAACTACCTGACCCATGAGGTCTAATTTATATAATCCAGCTTTATAAAGAGCAGAACCAGTATAATTTTCTTTTTTATTTTTTTGCTTATTATCACTGCTGAAATTAAAATCAATTTGCAGACTTGTAGCCTTTGACAATTTAGATGAAACTTGATCAAGGAGAGAAATTGTTGCTGCGTTATTATCTTGTGCAAAAGTAAAAATGCTTGAAGCCAGCACAACAAAAAGCATTAACACTGTTTTTTTTAATATCATAATTTTATTATATGTTAAGCGTATTCAAAAATTGTTCCAAAGAATATTCGTCTGGAAAATTTACTTGACGAGCTTTACTTCCTTCGTAAGGACCCACAATACCTGCAGCTTCAAGTTGGTCCATAATTCTGCCGGCGCGATTATATCCAAGACTCATTTTCCGTTGAATAAGAGAAGTAGAACCTTGTTGATGTCTTACAATTAGATGTGCTGCTTCTGTAAACAATTCGTCTCTATCGTTTGGATTTAAAGAAATATTTTTACTGTTATCACTTTCGGGGATAACTGGTTCAGGAAGTTCCAGGCAATGGGAGTAACTCTGTTGTTCTCCAATATAATTAACAAGACTCTCAACTTCAGGAGTATCAATAAAAGCACATTGTAATCTGGTAATTTGTCCATTTTCGGAAATTAGCATATCACCTTTTCCAATTAATTGATTTGCACCTGTTTGATCTAAAATTGTTTTTGAGTCATGAATATTTGTTACTTTAAACGCGATTCTTGTTGGGAAATTGGCTTTAATAACACCTGTAATAACATCGATTGAAGGACGCTGTGTAGCTACTATTAAATGAATACCTATAGCACGAGCTTTTGCTGCCAGACGAGAAATTGGAGCTTCTATTTGTTTTCCCTCCTGAACAATAATATCTGCAAATTCATCAATAACGACAACAATATAGGGCATGTAGTAATGACCTTTATTGGGACTTAATTTACGTTTGATAAATTTTTCATTATATTCATTAATATTTCTTACAGATGCCATTGTGAGCAATTTGTATCTTTCATCCATCAAAATACAAAGAGAATTCATAATAGGTACCACTTTTGTAACATCTGTAATAATGGCAGATTCTTCATTTGGTAGTTTTGCCAGATAGTTTTTTTCTATTTTGTTATACAGTGAAAGTTCAACCATTTTAGGGTCAACCAAAACAAATTTTAATTGTGATGGGTGTTTTTTATAAAGTAGTGAAGCTATTATTGCATTTACACCTACGGATTTCCCTTGTCCTGTAGCTCCTGCCATTAGCAAGTGAGGAGTTTTGGCCAAATTAAATACATATGTTTCGTTAGAAATAGTTTTACCCATAGCTACAGGAAGTTCATATTTTGAATTTAAGAACTTTTCAGATTTTAATATAGAACGCATCGAAACAATCTCAGGCTTAGCATTTGGAACTTCAATACCTACAGTTCCCCTACCCGGAATAGGAGCTTCAATACGAACGCCGGAAGCTGCCAAGCGAAGAGCGATATCATCTTCCAAAGCCTTAATTTTTGCAATTCTTACTCCGTCCTTCGGTACTACTTCATAAAGAGTAACAGTAGGCCCAATTGTAGCTTTTTTTATTGTAATATCTATTTTATAATCAGCTAACGTTTTTATGATTTTTTCTGTATTTGCTTTTAACTCTGCTTGTAATTCCGAGTTTATTGTATCTGCTCTAGCCGATTTATATTCGTTTAATATTTCTATTGATGGAAACTTAAAGTATGATAAATCTTCCGTTGGATCGTAATCTTTCAATTCAGTATTATCGAAATCATCGTCTTCAGTTCCAGGGATTATATCTACCGGAACTTCTTCTTCGATTGTTTTAGCAGCGATTTTAGAACTATCTTCATCTTGATCGCTCTTAGTTAATTCCACTTCAAAACCTATCTCATCATCTGATTTCTCATTAGTTTTGTTTTCTACAACAAATTCTCTTTCACTGCCGTCTATTATAATATTACTATCATCTGTAACTACGTTATTTTCAGCAGAAATAGCATCAAAATCAGTTATTGGATTTTCATTAATTTGTTCTTCTTCATCAATATTTTTATCTTTTTTCTTAAAAATATTAATCATCAATTGTTTTACTTTAGATAAAAAAGACGGAATCGTATAAATAAGCAGAACAAAAAGGGAAATGAAAAGGAAGAAATAAGTTCCAATTAGACCTATAATTTTTTGTAAAAATTCCGAAACATATAAGCCAAAAGCGCCACCGATATTAAAATAATCATCTCCAAAAATTGTTGCAAAGAAAAGACTTATCCATAAAGAATAGAGAATGATTTTAATGATAAGTAGAAATAATTTTTTGAAATAATTGGTAATAAGTTGCAAAGAGATCAAAAAAAGTATCGGAATAATAGAAAAAGAAGCAATTCCAAACAAGTCGTGTATAAGAAAATTAGCACAAAAAGCGCCGAAAGTTCCAACAATATTTGAAGCTCTTTCGCTACTGAAACAAATTTTAAAAAAGTTTTCAGAGACAATGTCTGCATCTTCTTGCCAAGTAAACAAGTATGATAATTGGCATATTAGAACAATAACAGCAAAAACAAATAAAAACATTGCAAAAGCCACCCTGAACTTTTCATCTTTTATGAAAGACAGTTTATTACTATCCTCAGCTCCTTTTTTTATATTTTCAGGTTTCTTATCGGCTTTTTTCATCATACAAATTTACTAATTTCTTTTTGAATATTAGTGAATTATTTATTTGTTTTTCCTATTGTTAATAATAAAATGAATCTATATTACTGATTATTTTGACATCAAAGCGGCAAGTGCAATAGAGTATGTCTTTGTATCAGAAGAATCTCCACGAGAAGAGAGCACTGCAGGACATTTTGCACCTACAAGAATTGCTGCCAATTTTGTATTGTTTGCCAATTTTGTAGAAAATTTATAAAAGATATTTCCGGCTTCTAGATTTGGGAACACTAATCCGTCAGCATTACCAGCAACAGGTCCTGTAATATTTTTGATTTTAACAGATTCTTCATCAAGAGCAACGTCAAGAGCTAAAGGTCCGTCAATATCGGCATTTTTTATTTGGCCTCTATCTCCCATTTTGGCGATAATAGCAGCATCAACACAAGATTGAATACCAGTAGAAACTTGTTCTGTTGGAGCAATCATTGCAATTTTTGGGCGTTCAATTCCTAATTGACGACAAGTAGAAATAACATAATTTGCAATAGCAACTTTTTGACTTAAATCGGGAGCAGGAATAATAGCAACATCACTCACTACCAATAATTTATGATATTTTTCTAACTCTAAAACGGAAATATGAGTTAATACAGCCTTTGGAGGTAATAGTCCGGTTTCTTTATTTAAAATGGCTCTCATATATTTATCTGTACTAACCAAACCTTTCATTAAGAAATCGGCTTTTTTGTCGTTAACGTATTTTACTGCAAGATTAGTGGCTTTTATCTCGTCACTTTCATCTACTATAGTAAATTTTTTATAATCGATTTTTTCGTCATTACAATTTTTTATAATTGTTTTTTCGTCTCCTATCAAAATACCGTCAACAATTCCCAAATCTACAGCTTTATTAACAGCTTCAACACTATGAGTATCATTTGCATAAGCAACAACTAATTTTTTTCTTGGCCGTTTTATTACTTCAGCAATAATTTCGTCCATCTTTGTTATGTTCATATTATTCTTTTGTTTACGAAGGTAGTATTTTTGAAAAAAAAAACCAAATTCTTTATAAGAATAATAATAAAATATTAGTTATTTATTAATTCTGTTAAAAGGGTAAATAAATTAAGATATCCTGAAAATGTTAATGTTTCAATTGTATCTTTGCGATTGTGATAGTAAGTTTTTCCGCCTTTTGTATAAATGAAAATTGCGGGTACATTTTTTTTGTCGAAAGGACAATGGTCGCTATTACAAGCCATATCACGCATTTCAATTGTAGCTGTATCAAATAATTGTTTTTCCGAAACAATTTCAAATAATTTTTTATTGAAGCTTTCTTTATTGCCCTTATATTCTACATTCTTACCATTAACAACAGTAAAACCTTGGTCTCCTGTTCCAACAAGATCCAAATTTATCAGCAACTTAATTTTTTCCAAGTCGAAGAGTGGATTTTCAACGTAGAAATTTGAACCCAACAATCCAGCTTCTTCTCCAGAAAACAACATAAATGCAATAGAATATTTTGGTTTATGTTTTGAATAATAATCGGCAATATCAAGAACCAAAGCACAACCACTTGCATTATCTTGAGCTCCCGGAACATAAAAAGTTTTTCCTTGACCTCCAACATGATCATAATGTGCAGAAAAAACATAAAAAGTATCTTTGATTTCCCCTTCAATATATCCGATAACATTAGATGCCGGAATATTTTTCAGAACTTTTGATTTAACATTAATTTCAATTTCTTTTGCATTTTTAGGAAATCTTTCTTTTTTTATATCCAAAAAAATTTCTTTAGATTTATTCGCTTTTTCCTTGTCAACTTTTTTTGTTTTTAAAGCTTTTGTATGTGTTACCCTTAAAAGTAATTCAGTATTTTCAGGAGAAAGGAAAAAATATTTTTTAAAAAGAGTTGATACAGGATTATTTAATTTAAAATCGAATAATGATTTTTCAGAAGATAAAGTAGTATCAATAATTAAAATGCAATCCTTATAAATATTTTTATCATTAATATCCTCTAATTTTTTATTGAAAATTGCAGTATCGCTGTAATAAAATATCTGTGATTTTGTTTTGTAATTTCCTGAATTTATTCCGATAATATAATCGTCTCCTAATAATAGTTCTTTGCCATCAACTGCTACAAATTGTTTTTTAGAAAAAACATTTTGTTTTTCAATAAAATATTTTTGTTGATATGATTTCCCGTCAAATTGTAACAATCCTATTGATTTGAACTCCTTTGCAAGATAATCTGCTGCTTTATTCGCTCCATTTTTAAGATAACCACGTCCGAAATATTTTTCTGAAGATAATTCTTTAATTCTTAATTTCGAATTTTCAATAGATTGAGAAAAGCAAAAAATACTTATCAGGGATAAAACAAAAGAGAGGAAGATTTTCATTAACAATGTTTTTTATATCTGTAATATCTTATAAGAATAATTATAGAACCAAATAGAAGAACGATGAGAATAGGAACTACAGAACAAAAAACTGTCAGAACAATACGATTTTTTTCAATTTTATTGCTGTCGAGTAATCTCATTTTAATATCTCTCATTCGAAGAGAAATAAAACGTCCGTCTTCGCAAAGGTAGTTTACACAGTTGGTAATAAATTGAGTATTTCCAGGAGTTTCTTGTTTGTTCCCATAATATTTATCCATACCCAAAGGCAAATGTTGAATTTTTTCACCTTTCACAATATATTCGTTTCTAATAAAATCTCCATCGGAAATTACAATTATTTTTGCGTTAGGACTGCTTTCTTCCTTGAAAACAAAATATTCATTATTTAGCAACTCTTTATTTAACCTATTTTTAAAATTAGATTCAAAGACACCTTCCAAAAGAACAGCAATAGGAATATTTGGTTTAATAAAAGTATTTTGATCGGGAACTTGTTTAATAATATTTAAAGTAACATCAACCGGGTGACTTATAGTTTTTGATTTTGGAGAAGTCTGAAGTAATATTGTTTTTTTGATATTAGGATTTTCGCCAACAGTGTCAATAGAACTAACAAAATGAGTTCTCATAGGTTCTAAATTTCTTACAATAGGATTTCTGCTTGTAGTATCGGGAAGTATCACAGGAAAATAGAACCAAGGTTTTGGCTCGAATTGTTGTTGTCCGTCAATAGTATTAACAAAAATAGGAATTTGCAGACATCTTAAGTCTTGTATTAAATCAGGATTTATTCTTACTCCATAATTAAAAAGTTGATCTGCCAAATTAATATTTCTGATTGTTGTAACGTCAGAGACCTTAGTGCTCAAACTATCCATACGGAAATCGAGCCATTCGGTAAGAAAAATTACTTTTCCTCCGTTCATAATATACTGGTCGATAATGTACTTATCTCTCTCAGAAACATATTCTGTAGGTTTAGCAAGAATTACTGTAGAATAATCATCAAGAGCAGATAATTGGCTGTTCATTTTAAGACGATCAACAACATAATAGCTTGACAGAGAGTTAATAATATCGAAAGTTTGATTTTCGTCTAATTCGCCATGATCTATCAAAAATGCTATTTTTTGTACTTTTTTTCTTGTGAGCATCCAAATAGCGTGAATAAATTCTTTTTCCAATTCGCTTTCAGAAAGAAAGCCTGAATTATTAGAACGAAGCATATTCTTTTTTATCAGATTCACAGGATATTCGCGTTCTCTGTATTTTACTAACGCACCAGCAAATATAATTTTTTCTTTTTTTTCTGTAGATGAATTTTCGTTGATATAAGTAGGATCTAATCCTTTCTCATAAAGTTGTCTCAAGAGGTTATTAGTAATTTTTTCATTATTTTTATCGTAAACTTTTTTAAATTCCAAATCAATTCTTTTAGAATGAGAAGAGAAGTTTTTAATAAATTCATTTACAATTTTTTGATAGCGTAACAAATCAACCGGAAGGTCAGAATTTTCAAAATACACTTCAATAATAATATCGTCATCTAATTCTGAAAGAAGATTTTTTGAGACATCAGAGATTGTAAATCTTTTTTCTTTTGTAAGGTCAAAACGGAAAAAGACGAAAGAGGATAAGATATTAATGAAAGCAATAATAACAATTACCAATATTGCTTGAATAATATTCTGTTTTCTGAAAACTAAACGAGGGTTTTTTTCTTTTTTATTATTTGTTTTCATAATATTTACCATTTGCGACTTTCTAAACGTAATTTAGTTAAAAAAATAAATAGTGCGATAAGAGTCAAGAAGTAGAATACGTCTCGACTATCAACAATTCCACGGCTGATAGAAGTATAATGTTCGCTAATTCCCAGATATGAAATAAATCCTGCGATTTTTCCGGTGATATCAAGGTAGGCAAGATTGTCGAAGCCAAGATAAAAGAAATAGCAAATTAATATACTGAGGATAAAAGCGATAATTGTACTTTTTGATAAAGAGCTGGCAAAAAGACCGACAGCAGAATAAGACGCTGCCAACAAAAACAAGCCAATGTATGAACCTATTAATGCTCCTGTATCAATATTTCCAACGGGTGTGGAAAAATAATAAATTGGAATAACAAATAACAATGTAGGCAAAATAGAAATTAGTACCAGCACCAATGTAGAAAAATATTTCGACAATACTATTTGCAATTCGCTAAGAGGTCTCGTCAATAATAATTCCATTGTACCGGTTTTAAATTCATTAGCAAACATATTCATCGTAATTGCTGGAACCAAGAATAAAAAAATCCATGGCGAAAGCAAAAATAAAGAATCTAAATTTGCAAAACCTATATCAAAAACGTTAAAATTCCCAGGGAAAATCCACATAAAAAGGCTATTTACAATTAAATATACAACAATAACCAAATAGCCGATAAGTGAATTAAAAAAATCTTTTATTTCTTTTAAAAAAAGAGCTGTCATCTACTTATATTTTTACAAAAATAACTAATTAGTTTTTCATTCCAAAATAAAATAATACCTCATCAGATAATATCTTTGGATTATCAACATTTACCCAATGAGATGAGTTTTCGATTTCTATAATTTCTGAGTTAGGAAAAATATATTTTATGATTTTTTTGTCTTCGGGTTGAATGTAGTCGGAGTTTGCAGCCTTTAGAAATAAAGATTTTGTTAATATTTTATTTTCTTGAAAATCTTCAATAGCTAATCCTTCCATAATATTTCCTATGTTATTTTCTATTGCATCAAGATTTATTTTCCATATTAATTTATGTTCTTTATTTTCATTGATTTTAATCTCAATATTTTTCAATACTAAATTTACAATATTGATATTAATATTATCTTCTATTAATTTTCTTTTCAGCTCTGAATAATTATGAAAATCTTTCAATTGTATTTGCTTTAACTTTGACAATAAATTCAAATGAAAAATCGGAATATCATTATAGGAAGTCAAGTTCAAATAACTTTTCGGTGAAATATCGATAGCAACAATATTATCGCATAATTGTGGATATTTTTTTGCAAAGAACATTGCAATTTTTCCACCCATTGAATGTCCGATAAGAGATGCAGTTAAAATATTATATTGTGATAAATAATTTTTAATATCTTCAACCATAATGTCGTATGTCATAGAATCGGAAAAAATGGAATTTGCGTGATTTCGCAAATTTAGTAGATGAACAGAATATTTGTCTGCAAGTTTCTTTCCTAAAAAAAGTAAGGAATCACAAGAGCCATAAAGGCCATGTAATATTATTATATGCTGATTATTTTTAACGCCAAGAATTTTAGAACTTAGAACTTGCGTTTCAGGCATTTTTTATAAGTCTGCAAATTGGTTTAAAAATTTGATGTCATTTTCAAAGAAAAGACGGAGGTCGTTAATTCCATATTTCAACATAGCAGTTCTGTCAACTCCGATGCCAAAAGCAAAGCCGGAATAAACATCAGGGTCAATACCTCCTGAGATGAAGACACGCGGGTCAACCATTCCACAGCCAAGAATTTCTAACCAACCACTACCTTTACAAACATTACAACCTTTTGTGTTACAAAGAGTACAGCTTATGTCCATTTCTGCTGACGGTTCTGTGAATGGGAAATAAGAAGGACGAAGACGAATATCAACATTATTTCCAAAAAATTCTTTTGCAAAATAAGTAAGTGTTTGTCTTAAATCGGCAAAAGAAACATTTTTGTCAATATAAAGTCCTTCCACTTGGTGAAAGAAACAATTTGAACGGGCCGAAATAGACTCATTTCTATAAACACGTCCAGGTGAAAGGCTTCTAATTGGAGGTTTTATTTCCGACATTTCGTGAGCTTGTACCGAAGATGTGTGAGTACGCAAAAGTACATTCATATTGTTTGATACAAAGAAAGTGTCTTGCATATCACGAGCAGGATGGTCTGCAGCAAAATTCAACATAGCAAAGTTATGTGCATCGTCTTCAATTTCAGTACCTTCAGAAACAACAAATCCAATTCTTTCAAAAATATTTATAATTTCATTTTTCACAATAGAAATTGGGTGGCGAGTACCAATATTAAAAGGATCTCCGGGACGGGTCAAATCAATATCAATTTTTCCACTGTCATCAACTACCAACTGTGATTTTAATTCTTCGATTTTGGAAAGAGCTTTTTGTTTTAAAATATTTAAGTCCTTACCATAAGTTTTCTTATCTTCTCCTGATAATTCTCGGAAATCGTCAAATAATTTAGAGATTAATCCTTTTTTTGATAAATATTTTATCCTAAACGATTCTATTTCGTCTATATTTTTTGGGTGAAAATTATCTATTTCGTTTAATATATTTTTTATTTTTTCGAACATGTCCGTATTTTTATTTTTTTATCCAAATATTAGTAATTTCTCCAGTAACAATTTTATGATAATCGCCGGCTTCTTTATATGCATCGTTAATAAAATTCTTAGATTCTTCATAATAATAATCATCAGGAGAAACTGTAGAAATTTGCATTAATTTACACTCAATAATAATTTTTGCTTCTTTATATGCAGGTAATGAAGAAGGAGTAAAAACAGAGTGCAAATTATGTGTTCCCATTTTATCGCTGTCTCTTCCAGAAGTTTTTCCAAAATGAAGAACTTGGTCTAGATAAACAGTATCAAAATAGCAAATTGTATAAGTTTGACATTCTTTAATAAATTCCAAAGTATATCTATTTGCACGAATGAACAAAGTATTACAAGGTTTCTGAAAATAAGTGCCATAAGCTCCCCAGCCTATTGCCATCGAATTATAATTAATACTGTCACCCGAAGTTAATACACTTGGAGTTCCTGCTAATTCAATAAAATTTTCTTTACAATCCTTAACATCAACCTTTTTGAATAAATCATCAAAACTTTTTGAATTATAATCTATCATTTCGTTTTCAATATTTTTATTTTTACAATTATTGCAAGAAGAGAAGAATAACAAAGTTACAGCAACAAACAATAATAATTGTACTATTATTTTTTTCATTGGAATCAAATGTTAATTTTAATTAAAAATATGTTATTTTTGTACAAATTTAAAATATTTTAAGGAAATAAAAAATATGATTTTAATTGACGGCAATAAAATTTCAAAGGAGATAAAAGCAGAAATCAGAGAAGAAGTAGAAAATATTTCTGCAAAGGCAAAAAAAGTTCCACATTTAGCTGCAATTTTGGTTGGACATGACGGCGGAAGCGAATCTTATGTAAGTTATAAAGTGAAAGACTGTGCGGAAGTTGGTTTTGAATCAAGTTTAATTCGTTTTGAAGACAATGTTAGCGAAAAAGAATTATTAGAAAAAATTACCGAATTGAATAACGATAACAATATTACCGGTATTATTGTGCAATTGCCATTACCTTCACATATTGACGAAAGTAAAATCACAGATTTTATAAATCCTGAAAAAGACGTTGATGGATTTCATCCTACTAACGTTGGAAAAATGGCTTTGGGTCAAGATTGTTTTATATCGGCAACTCCAATGGGAATAACATTATTATTGGAACGTTACAATATCGAAACAAAAGGAAAACATTGTGTTGTAATAGGTCGTAGCAACATTGTTGGTCGTCCGCTAAGTATATTGATGTCGCAAAAAAAGATGAACTCAACAGTAACAGTATTACATTCGGCAAGTAAAAACATAAAAGAAATTTGTTTAACAGCTGACATAATAATTGTTGCAATGGGAAAACCAAACTTCTTAACTGCCGATATGGTAAAAGACGGAGCTGTAATTATTGACGTAGGAACAACACGTTTGCCGGCAAATACAAAATCTGGAGTTAAACTTTTTGGTGATGTAGATTTTGAAAATGTATCAAAAAAATGTTCTTATATAACACCCGTTCCCGG
>CAZBPT010000025.1:0-6940 GCA_964493875.1 uncultured Bacteroidales bacterium
GAGGCTTCTTGCACTTAATACGAGGAGGCGAATAAAACAATTAATAATAAAAAAAGCGACAAATTTTTGTCGCTTTTTTTTGTAAAAATATATTAAATTATTTTATTATTTGTAAAATAAAACTTAAATTTGTGTAAAAATAAAATATTTATGGCAAAGGTAAAACCATTTAAAGGACTTCGTCCACCAAAAGAAATTGTAGAAAGAGTTGCTTGTCTTCCTTATGATGTAATGAATAGTGTAGAAGCAGCTGAAAAAGTAAAAAATAAACCAGAATCTTTGTTGCATGTTACTCGTGCTGAAATCGATTTGCCGGCAGGAGTTGACGTTCATAGCAATGTTGTATATGATAAAGCTGTAGAAAATTTCAATAAAATGCAAGAAAAAGGTTGGTTAGTACAAGATGAAGAAGCTAAATTCTATATCTATGCACAAACTATGGAAGGTCGTACTCAATATGGTATTGTTGCTTGTGCTTCTTATGAAGATTATTGGAACGGAATAATCAAAAAACACGAACTTACACGCATTGAGAAAGAAGAAGACAGAATGATATTAATTGATAAAACAAATGCTAATGTAGAACCTGTTTTTTTCTCTTATAAAGCTGTTCCTGAAATCGATGCAATAGTTGATAATATTGTAAAAAACCAAAAGCCGGAATATGATTTTATTGGCTATGACGATAATTTTGGTCATAAATTTTGGGTAATTAACGATAGAGATACCAATAAAAAATTGGAAGAACTTTTTGATAAAAAAGTACCTTATACTTATGTTGCTGATGGTCACCATCGTACTGCTGCTGCAAGTAGAATAGGAAAAGTAAGAGATAATGATCCTAAATATGCAGGTCAAGAAGAATACAAATATTTCATGGCTGTACATTTCCCAGATACACAATTGAAAATCATTGATTATAACAGAGTTGTAAAGGATTTAAACGGATTGTCAAAAGAAGACTTTTTAAATAAAATTTGTGATAAATTCGTTTTACAAGATATGGGAACCGAAATTTACAAACCATCTTCTTTACACGAATTTTCAATGTATATCGACGGTCATTGGTATAAAATGAATGCAAAACCCGGATCTTATAATGATAATGACCCATTAGGAATTCTTGATGTAAATGTACTTTCTAAACACGTTTTGTTGGATATTCTTGGTATTGAAGATTTACGTACCAGCAACAGAATCGATTTTATTGGAGGTATCAGAGGTCTTGGCGAATTGAAAAAACGCGTTGATAGTGGCGAAATGAAAGTAGCTTTTGCGCTTTATCCTGTTTCTATGGCACAATTAATAAATATTGCCGATTCAGGTAATATTATGCCTCCAAAAACTACTTGGTTTGAACCAAAATTACGCTCAGGTCTTGTAATTCACAAATTATAGTGAGACATATTTAATAATTTTTTAAAATCTTTATCATATTTTTGATAAAGATTTTTTTTATTTTAATATCTTTTATTCTTGTTTCAAATATTAAGAATAATAAACAATTACATTTTTTAAAGTCGCCATTTTGTTGTATATTTGCAAAAAAATTGTGATTTATACACATACATTATCGAACGGAATACGTATTGTCCATAATGAAATTGTTTCTGAAATTTCTTATTGCGCAGTGATAATTAATACCGGCACTAGAGATGAAACTCCTTCGCAACACGGCTTAGCTCATTTTACCGAGCATTTACTTTTTAAAGGTACTAAAAAAAGAAAAGCATTTCAAATCTTAAACCGTATGGAAAATATTGGTGCCGACGTTGATGCTTTTACAACAAAGGAAGAAACATGTGTAAATGTCGCATTTTTAAATCAATATTATGAACGGGCAGTTGAATTTCTTAACGATATCGTTTTCAATTCTGAATTCCCAGAAAAAGAATTGATAAAGGAAAGAGATGTTGTGATTGATGAAATTAATTCATACAAAGATAATCCCGCAGAATTGATTTTTGACGAATTTGAAAATTATTTATATCCAAACCATGAATTAGGTTTTAATATTTTGGGGAATTCTAAAAATCTTAAAAAATATAATTCTGAAGATATAAAAAAATTTGTATCTCAAAAATATAATACCGACCAAATTGTATTTTGTTCTATCGGCAATATAAATTTCAAAAAATTATTGCGATTATGTGAAAAATATTTTCAAGAAAATCCTATTAACAATAGAGATTTCAAAAGAACAAAATTTGATAATAATATAAATTTTTATAAAAAAGTAAATAAACATACACACCAATCGCATTGTATTATGGGAAATTATTCTTATTCGAATAAAGATAATAAACGATTGCCTCTATTACTTTTGTCAAATTATTTGGGCGGTGCTTCCATGAATGCAAAATTAGTTACTTTGCTCCGTGAAAAGAGAGGGCTCTGTTACAATATTGAAACTAATGTGAATCCTTATGAAGATACCGGAAACTTCAGTGTTTATTTTGGTGTAGATAAGGATAATACCGATAATGTTATTGAAATTATTCTTCGTGAACTAAATTATTATAAACATAATTTAATATCAGATAATATTATTTCAATTATTAAAAAACAATCTCTTGGTCAGTTAATGCTTCTCAATTCTTCACACTCAAATAATTTAATTTCTTTTGGAAAATCGATTTTAACTTATGGCTCAGTGGAATCTATTGAAGATACTATTAAAGAAATAAATTCTATAAAAGCAGAAAATCTGAGAGAAGTGGCAAACGAAATTTTTGATACCGATAAATTCTCTTATCTAATTTATTATTAATCATAATATTTCATAGTATGTATTCAAATGTTATAGATTTTGTTTCAAATTATGGTGCAGATAATGAATTGGAAAATCTTTTGCATCAATTAATTAGAGAGACAGCTCTCACACAAGTTAATAATGCACAAATGGCTTCTGATATTTATCAGTCGCGATTGCTAAATTGTTTAGTGAAAATTTCAAAATCGAAAACAATTCTTGAAATTGGTACTTTCACAGGAGTTTCTACGATTGCAATGGCAGCAGGATTGCCCGACGATGGGAAAATTATTTCAATTGAACGCAATGATGAACTGGAATGGATTTCTACAAAATATTTTAATTTGTCGAAACTAAATCATAAAATTACTCAGTTATTCGGTTCTGCTATTGATATTATTCCAAGTCTTGATGATAAATTTGATTTAATTTTTATTGATGGCGATAAAAGGGAATATGCAGATTATTATAATTTGTCGCTCACAAAATTAAATCCAGATGGACTTATAATAGCTGATAATGTGCTCTGGTATAATAAAATTTTTGAAGAAAATAATCCAAAGGATAAAATGACTTCTGCAATATGTGATTTTCTTCAAATTGTAGAAAATGACAAATCGGTTCAGAAAATAATCCTTCCTATTCGTGACGGTTTGATGCTCTTAAAAAAAATTTAATTTATTCTTTTGAAAGATAAATTTTTATTTCAGTGCCGTTGATGTCGATTACAGAAAATTTATCGTCAACAGATTTTGTGATAACAAGTTCATTTCCAAGTGTTTGTGAGCAAATGTAATTTGACCAGTTATTAATTGACGTATTTAATTCTTCATTCGATTCAATAAATATTTTTATCTTATCGCTAATGTCGAAGTTATTTTCTTTACGCAAATTTTGAATTTTATTTACAAATTCTCTTGCAATACCTTCTTCAATAAGTTCATCGGTAACGGTTATATCCAATGCAATGGTTAAAGAGCCTTCGTTTAATACCAATAATCCGGGAATGTCTTCCGAGAAAATTTCAACGTCAGCACTTGTAATTTCTACATTTTCTCCTGAAATCTTTAATGAAATTTTTTCGTTACGTTCAATTTCTTTTATTTCATTTTGTGATAATGAAAGAATAGTATTAGCAATATCTTTCATTATTTTCCCGTATTTTGGTCCTAAAGATTTAAAATTGGGTTTTATTTTCTTTACCAATACATTTTCTTCGTCAGAAAGCAATTGAATTTCTTTAATATTTGTCTCTGTTTTAATGATAGAATCAACTTTTTGAATTTGAGAAACAAAATTATCGGAAAGTATTGGAATCATTACTTTTTGCAATGGTTGTCTTACTTTTATGTTTACTTTTCTTCTCAAATTTAATATCATTGAAGATATTTTTTGAGCCAAGTCCATTCTTTCTTCCAAGTCTTTGTCAATAAATGCTTTATTTGCTTCGGGGAAGTAAGAAATATGTACAGAATTGTAATTTTCTTTTTTGATAATGTTTAAGTCTTGATACAATTTGTCCATGAAGAAAGGAGCAATAGGAGAGGCGAGTTTTGCAACTGTTAGTAAGCAATTGTATAAAGTTTGATATGCAGAAATTTTATCGCTATCATAATTTCCTCCCCAATAACGTTTTCTACCAAGTCTTACGTACCAATTGCTCAAATTGTCGATAACGAAATCTTGTATCAAGCGTGCTGCTTTTGTATTTTCATAATTATCGTAGGCATCTTTAACATTTATTATTAAAGAGTTTAGTAAACTTAATATCCATCTGTCTAGTTCAGGACGTTTTGATAGTTCAATTTCTTCATCATTATATTTAAAATTATCTACATTTGCATATAAAGCAAAGAAGTTATAAGTATTATATAATGTTCCAAAGAATTTACGTTTAACTTCGTCCACACCTGCAATGTCGAATTTTAAATTATCCCAAGCCTGTGAATTTGAAATCATGTACCAACGAACTGCATCGGCACCATATTCTTCTATTGCATTGAATGGGTCAACCGAGTTGCCGAGACGTTTTGACATTTTGTTTCCGAATTTATCAAGAACCAATCCGTTTGAGATAATATTTTTGTAAGCAACCGAATCGAAAACCATGGTGGCAATTGCATGTAATGTGAAGAACCATCCGCGAGTTTGGTCAACACCTTCTGCAATAAAGTCAGCGGGGAACAAATTTTTGAAATTTTCTTTATTTTCAAAAGGATAGTGTAATTGAGCGTAGGGCATCGAACCACTGTCAAACCACACGTCAATTAAATCTGGTTCACGGAACATTTTTTTGCCATTATCTGAAGTCAGAATAACTTGGTCGATATCTGGTTTATGAAGTTCAATATTTTCGTAATTTTCTTTTGTGAAGATATTTGGAGTGAAATTTTTCCATATTTGTTCGGTCATGTTTCCGCATTTTATGGATTTTTCAATTTCGTTCATAAGTTCTTCTGTAGATCCAATACATTTTACTTCAGTGCCATCTTCGCTTCTCCAGATAGGAAGTGGAATTCCCCAATAACGAGAACGACTTAAATTCCAATCAACTAAATTTTCAAGCCATTTACCAAATCTGCCTTCGCCAGTACTTTCTGGTTTCCAGTTGATAGTTTTGTTGAGTTCAATCATTCTGTCTTTTACGGCAGTAGTTTTGATGAACCAAGAGTCTAGCGGATAATACAATACTGGCTTGTCTGTTCTCCAGCAATGTGGGTAATTGTGTGTGTGCTTTTCAATTTTGAAAACTTTTTCAGATGATTTCAACATCACACATATATCAATATCCAGAGAATTATCATTTTCGCTAAGATTAGGATCGTAGGCATTTTTTACAAATCTTCCTGCATATTTTGAATATTCGTTTACGTCAACGAAATTTTTCACAAATTCTTCTGAAAGATCTTCAATGTTAAAAAATTTTCCTGTTCTATCAACCATTGGTTGATTTTTACTTTCTTTGTCAACAACAAACAGTGGAGGAATTCCTGCAACTTTTGCTACACGGTCGTCATCTGCACCAAAAGTAGGAGCAATATGAACAATACCTGTTCCGTCTTCTGTGGTTACGTAGTCGCCGGAAATAACTCGAAAAGCATTTTCTCCAGGATTTACCCATGGAATTAATTGTTCATATTCTATTCCAACAAGATTTTCACCTTTTGTTTCACTTATAACTTTAAAAGGAATATTTTTATCACCGATTTTATAATCTTCAAAAGCTAATTCGCTATTTTTTTCAGGGAAAAATGAATTTAATAAATTTTTAGCCAAAATAACGAAAATATTTTTTCCGGAGTATGGGTTAAAAGTATTAACAAGAATGTAGTCAATATTTTTTCCTACAGCTAGAGCAGTATTCGATGGCAAAGTCCAAGGAGTGGTTGTCCAAGCCAAGAAATATAAATTGTCGGGAATAGCTTCGTTTTTTGGAAAATTCCATGGACATTTTGTTACATTCTTTTGTTCTCTTTTTACTTTGAACATTGCTACGCAAGTAGTATCTTTTACATCACGATAGCAACCTGGTTGATTTAATTCGTGAGAACTTAATCCTGTACCTGCAGCAGGAGAATAAGGTTGTATTGTGTATCCTTTGTATAGTAAATTTTTATTGTATATTTGTTTTAGTAACCACCAAACAGATTCAATATAACGATTGTCATAAGTAATGTAAGGATTGTCTAAGTCAACCCAGTAACCCATGATTTTTGTTAAGTTTGTCCATAAGTCGGTATATTTCATTACTTCTTTACGACAAGTAGCATTATATTCTTTTACGGATATTTTTTTACCGATATCTTCTTTTGTAATTCCTAATGATTTTTCAACACCAAGTTCTACTGGGAGTCCGTGTGTGTCCCAACCAGCTTTACGGTCAACTTTATATCCGCAAAGAGTTTTATAACGACAAACAACATCTTTTATCGTTCTTGCCATCACGTGATGAATTCCGGGAACACCATTAGCTGATGGAGGACCTTCAAAAAATATGAAATTTTTTGCGTTTTCTCTTGTTGAAAGACTTTTTTTGAATGTGTTGTCTTTTTCCCAAAATTCTTTAATCTCTTTATTTATTGACGATAAATTCAGTTGTTTATATTCGTTAAATTTTGCCATTGATTTTTTGTCTTAACTGCAAAATTAACTGTTTTTGTACGATTTTACAAATATTTTGTAAAAATT
>CAZBPT010000025.1:7040-30226 GCA_964493875.1 uncultured Bacteroidales bacterium
CTTAACTGCAAAATTAACTGTTTTTGTACGATTTTACAAATATTTTGTAAAAATTACTTTTATTTTCCTGCAATATTTTATTGATTATACTGCTTGCCTCGACTCCGTTCTGCTCGATTAGACTTCACTCTGTTAGCTTCGACTCCGCTCAGCGAGCAGAGTGTTCATTAAGCCGAGCTGAAATGCCCATTTCTTCAAATTCTATACAATAATATTTGTGTAAGGGTCGTTTATTTTATGCTTTTTATTACGATATATTTTTCAAAAAATATATTGTTGGAAATAATCAATTTAATAAAAGCATTTATATTAATGGAAGAAAATAAGAGCAGAGAAAATAAACCATTTGCTTTGGTAACAGGTTCAAGTTCAGGAATTGGTTATCAATATGCGCGTGTGATGGCAGAAAGAGGCTATAACTTAATAATGGTAAGTAATGAGGCAGATGCTATTGTTGAAAAAGCTGATATTATAAAAAAAGATTTTCCTGTGGAAGCCATTCCTTTGTGTCGAGATTTGGGAAAACAGGATTCTGCAAAAGAATTGTATAACACTTGCATTCAAAATAATTGGGAAGTTGAAGTCTTGATTAATAACGCAGGAGTTTACCACGACAAAGATTTTTTGAAAGATACGGAAGCTTTCAATAATTTGATATTAAATCTTCATGTAAATACACCCGCAATGTTGATTTATTTCTTTGGTCAGGATATGGTAAAACGACATAAGGGTTATATTCTAAATATGTCTTCAATTACTTCCGATATTGCCGTTCAAAGATTGGCTACTTATGGCGCGACTAAATGCTTTTTGAGAAATTTTTCTCGTTCTGTTCATATCGAACTTTTTACCGAAGGTGTAAATCTTACTGCTGTTTGTCCTGGAGCTGTGGCAACAGATTTATATAACATTAGCACAAAATCTACAAAAATTGGATTGAAATTGGGTTATATAATTACACCGGAACGATTGGCGAGAAAAGCAGTGAAGGCAATGTTTAAAGGGAAATCGGGGATAACTCCCGGCTGGATTAATCCCATTGGAATTTTTTTTATCAAACTTATTCCAATTGGATTGTTACGTCTCGTAAGAAAAAAAGGACTTTTTTAGTGTTTATTCCAAAAACCACATTATTAAGTTATCTTTTTCTTAATTTTACCACAATCTTTTGATTTTACGTCAAAAATTAGTACTTTTGTATCTATTTTTCAAATATTTCAAAAAAAACATGAAAGAAAAAGTATATATAGAAACATACGGTTGTCAGATGAACGTTGTTGATTCGGATACTGTTGTTTCAATTCTGAAATGCAAAGATTTTCTCGTTGCGCAAAATGCTGAAGACTCCGATATTATCATAATAAATACTTGTTCGGTTCGCGACAACGCAGAACAAAGAATTTGGAATCGCTTGGACTTTATTAAAAGTTTAAAACGAAAGAAAAAACATTTAAAGGTTGGAATTATTGGCTGTATGGCTCAAAGAATCAGTGATAAATTGCTAGAACATGAAGTTGTTTCTTTTGTTGCCGGCCCCGATTCTTATCGCTATTTGCCTGATCTTATTAATGAAGTGGATATCAATCTCAAAGGTGCTAATGTAAACTTTGATATTAACGAAACTTATTCCGGAATTGAAAATACAAATAAGAAAGATAACGAAATTTCTGCTTTTGTTTCTATAACACGTGGATGTAATAACTTTTGTACATATTGCATCGTTCCTTATACACGCGGACGTGAAAGAAGTCGTAGCGTTGATGATATTATTAATGAAATAAAACACTTTGAAAAACAAGGATATAAGGAAATTACTCTTCTTGGACAAAATGTAAATTCATATATTTTCGGTGATATTAATTTTCCAAAATTAATTAAAAAGGTTGCCGATACTGTTCCAAATATAAGAATAAGATTCACAACTTCTCACCCAAAAGATATTTCTGACGAATTAATTGAAATTATTGCAGCAACTCCAAATATCTGTAATCATATTCATTTGCCATTCCAATCGGGTAGTAATAAAATTTTGGAAAAAATGAATAGAAAATATACGCGTGAAAAATATTTGGAAAGAATCGAAAAAATTAAAAATACAATTCCTGGTTGCGGACTTTCTACCGATGTCTTTTCTGGTTTTTCCGGAGAGACTGAAGAGGATTTTCTTGAAACTATAGACTTGTTAGAAACAGTAAAATTCGATTCCGCTTTTATGTTCAAATATTCTGAACGCGAAGGAACTTACGCATCAAAACATTTTGAAGATGATGTCCCTGAAGAAGAAAAAATTAATCGTCTTAACAGAATGATAGAAATTCAAAATAAAATTTCTAAATCAAATAACGAAAATAAAATAGGAAAAGTTTTTGAAGTTCTTGTTGAAGGTTTTTCAAAACGCTCAGATGAAGAAATGTTTGGAAGAACTCAAGAAAATAATGTTGTTGTTTTTCCAGCAAAAAATATCAGCAAGGGTCAATTTGTGAACGTAAAAATTTTGAAAGCAAGTTCAGCAACTTTAATGGGTGAAATCGCCCGATAATTTTATGGAAAATATCAGAAATTTGCAAAATCACGAATTAGAAGCCATTGTAGAAAAATATGGCGAGAAAAAATTTCGTGCCAAACAAATTTCTGAATGGCTATGGAAAAAAGGCGTGGCAAGTTTTTCTGAAATGAAAAATATTTCTGAAAATCTTATAGAAAAATTACAATCCGACTTTTTTATTGATAAGTTGCAAATCGATTTCAAAGTTTCAAGTATCGACAAAACAACAAAAGTATTATTCAGAACCTATGACGATTTGCAATTTGAAGGAGTTATAATTCCTGCTGCGGATAGAGTAACAGCCTGTATTTCCACACAAATGGGGTGCCCATTGGCTTGCAAATTCTGTGCTACAGGAACTTTGGGATTTACCAGAAATCTGTCAGTAGGTGAAATTTTTGACGAAGTATTTTTGCTTAATATATTGACTAACGACATTTTTAATTCAAATCTTTCAAATATCGTAGTAATGGGAATGGGAGAGCCTTTACTTAATTATGAAAATACTTTGTCGGCAATTAATATTTTATGCTCAAAGCAAAGTTTTAATCTTTCTCCTTCAAGAATAACCCTTTCAACTTCTGGAATTGCACCAAAAATAAAACAACTTGCAGATGACAAAATAAAATTTGAACTTGCCATTTCGCTACATTCCGCCGATAATGATAAAAGAAATATCTTAATGCCGATAAATAATAAATATGATTTGGAACAATTGAAAGAGGCATTAATATATTTTCATAAAAATACCGGAACCCGAATAACTTACGAATATTTATTGTTGGACGGTGTTAACGATAGTTTGGAAGATGCAAGAAAATTAACTGAATTTACAAAAATATCACCTTGTAAAATTAATATTATTGAATATAATTTTACTAATGATGCAGATTATAAAAAATCTAAAAATTTATCTACTTTTAAAGAATTTCTAGAATCAAAAAATCTCATTGTTACTGTAAGAAAATCAAAAGGACAAGATATCGCGGCAGCCTGTGGGCAGTTGGCAAAAGTACATATAGACAAAAAATAGTATTATTTGTTTTGAGGAAAACGTTAGATTTGAAAAAATTATCATGATAGTATTTTTAGGATTAGGAAGTAATTTGGGAAATAGAAAAAATATTATTGAACAGGCAATCGAAAATATTAAAGCTTTTTCTGAAATTATCAAAGTATCACCTCTTTATGAATCTTCTGCGTGGGGATTTAATTCAAATAATGAGTTTATTAATATGGCAATTCAAATTTCAACAGAATTAACTGCAGAGCAGTTGATAGAAAATATTTTGCATATTGAGAAACAATTGGGTCGTGAGCAAAAAACAACTACTTCTTATCAGGATAGAACAATAGATATCGATATTTTGTTTTATGGTGACCAAATATTAAATTCCGAAAATTTAACAATTCCGCATCCGAAAATCAGTGAGAGATTATTTGTATTAAAACCCTTGAATGATATTTCTCCAAATTATATTCATCCGATTCTAAATAAAACAATATCGGAATTATTGGCAATTTGCGACGATGAATCTGAAATAAAAAAATGTAATTAAAGTATGGAAATAAAAAATCGTGATGAATTTTTTATGCGATCTGCATTAAATGAAGCAAACAAGTCATTGGAAAAAGACGAGGTTCCCATTGGTGCCGTAATTGTTCATAACGACATGATTATTGCCGTTGGTCACAATCTCATACAGCAACAAAATAATGCCACAGCACATGCCGAATTAATTGCCATTAATGAAGCATCATCATATTTAAAAAGTAAATATTTGTGGGATTGCTCTCTTTATGTTACTATAGAACCTTGTTTGATGTGTGCCGGTGCGATAGCGTGGAGTCAAATTCCTAGAATTGTTTTCGGTGCAAAAGATGAAAAAAAAGGATATTCTACTTTTTCAAATGCGATTTTTCATTCAAAAATAGAAATAATTTCTGGTGTATTAGAAGAAGAATGCTCCGAAATTGTGAAAAATTTTTTTATTAAAAAAAGAAATAATAAGAAATATTTATTATAACTTTGTTTAAAACTAGAAATGGGATTCATAAAACAATATTTTACTAATAGAGCAATAAAAAATAAAACTGCTGTTTGTAGGTCTATTGAACTTAATGCAGAACAAATTGCTCAAATTCTTGGAGGTACAATTGAAGGAGATAAGAACGCTATAGTAACCGATTTTGCACGTATTGAAGAAGGAAAAGCAAAAGCAATTTCATTTTTGGCAAATCCCAAATATATTAAATACATTTACGAAACCGAATCTTCTATAGTTCTGATAAATAATGACTTTGTTCCAGAGAGAAAAGTTAAGACAACTTTAATAAGAGTGGAAAATGCTTATCAGGCTGTGGCTAAATTATTAAATTATTATAGCTCCTTACAAAATAAACCAACAGGAATTGCAAAAAAATCACAACTTTGTATTCATAAAACGGCTAAAATCGGAAATGGTGTTTATATTGGTTCTTTTGTTACTATTGAAAGAAATGTTGTAATCGGGGATAATGTTAAAATTTATCCTGGAGTATATATTGGCAATGATGTAATTATTGGAAATAACACAACAATTTATCCAAATGTATCGATATATTATAATACTGAAATTGGAGAAAACTGCATTATTCATTCCGGTTCAGTAATTGGAGCTGATGGTTTTGGTTTTGCTCCTGTTGAAAATGGTGAATTCCTTAAAATTTCTCAAATTGGAAATGTTGTTATTGAAAATAATGTTGAGATTGGTGCTTTGGTTACTATTGACCGAGCAACTATGGGTTCTACGATAATAAGAAAAGGCGTAAAATTGGACGATCATAATCATATTGCTCATAATGTAGAAGTTGGAGAAAATACGGTTATTGCTGCACAAGGAGGTTTCGCAGGAAGTTCAAAAATCGGAAAAAATTGTATGTTTGGTGGACAAATAGGAGTGGCTCCTCATACTAGCGTTGCCGATAGAACTTCTTTGGGAGCAAAAACCGGCGTTGCTAGTAATATTCGTAAAGAAGGACAAACATTGTTAGGCCAGCCGGCAATAGATGCAAAAGATTATATAAGAGCAGCGGTACATTTTAAGAATTTGGATAAGATTGTAAAAAGACTAGACAAACTTGAAAAACTAATCGAGGCAAATCATATTGTTATTCCCGATAATAACGACTAAAATGCTATTGTAAATAATCAAAATAAATTGTAATTTTGTAAAAAAAAAAGACATGAAAAGAGACGTTGAAGTTTTTGAAATTATCAAAAAAGAAAAAGAAAGACAAACTAATGGTATTGAGCTTATTGCATCAGAAAATTTTGTTAGTGAACAAGTATTGGAAGCCATGGGTTCAGTAATGACGAATAAATATGCTGAAGGTTATCCTGGCAAACGTTATTATGGTGGTTGTAAATTTGTTGATATGACAGAACAAATCGCAATTGACAGAATTAAAAAATTATTTAATTGTGAATTCGCAAATGTTCAACCGCACTCAGGAGCACAAGCAAATGCTGCTGTTTTCTTGGCTTGTTTAAAACCAGGTGATGTTTTCATGGGCTTGGATTTGGCTCACGGTGGACACTTATCTCACGGTTCTCCTGTAAATTTCTCCGGATTATCATATAAAGCAATTTCTTACCAAGTAAAAGAAGAAGACGGTCGTGTTGATTACGATGCAATGGAAAGAAAAGCTTTGGAAGAACGCCCAAAATTAATTATCGGTGGTGCTTCTGCTTATAGTAGAGAATGGGATTATAAACGTATGAGAGAAATTGCCGACAAAATAAATGCAATTTTAATGGTAGATATGTCACACCCTGCAGGTTTAATTGCTGCAGGTTTACTTGAAAATCCATGTAAATATGCTCACATTGTTACTTCTACAACACATAAAACTTTAAGAGGCCCTCGTGGTGGCGTTATCCTTATCGGAAAAGATTTTGATAATCCTTTTGGTGTTACAGTAAGCGAAACAATTACTAATGCTAACGGCGAAAAAATCAAAACAGAAAGATTGAAAAAAATGTCTGAAATGATTAATTCAGCAGTTTTCCCAGGGATGCAAGGCGGTCCATTAGAACACGTTATTGCTGCTAAAGCTGTTGCTTTTGGCGAAGCTTTATCTCCTGAATTTGTTGAATATCAAAAACAAGTAAAAGTTAATGCTGCAAATATGGCTAAATCTTTTATCGATTTGGGATATAAAGTTATAAGCAATGGAACAGATAATCATTGCATGTTAATCGATTTACGTACAAAATATCCAAATATCTCTGGTAAAAAAGCTGAAAACGCTCTTGTTGCTGCAGATATTACTATCAATAAAAATATGGTTCCTTTTGATAGCCGTTCTCCTTTCTTAACTTCAGGATTACGCGTTGGAACTCCTGCAATTACTACAAGAGGACTTAAAGAAGATAAAATGCCGATTATCGTAAAACTTATTGATAGAGTTATCGCTGCTATTGACACAGATAATCAAGAAAAAGTTATCAATGAAGTAAAGGCAGAAGTATTGGAAATGATGAAAGCATATCCATTATTTGCATATTAGTATTTATGTCTTCTAGCTGTTGCTAAACGAAATATATTATTACTTTTAAATATTAGACCTTATAAAAAATGAAAAATAAAATTTTTATCTTTCTTTGCTTATTTATTTTTATTGCAAATTTATCTTTTGCACAAACAAAATCTATCTTGTTTCTTGGCAACAGCTTAACATATTCTAACGGTGGACTTCAGAATGAATTACGTTCATTGGCGTTGTCTTTGGGAGACACTTTAGAAGTTGATGCAAATAATACGGGTGGGGCTACATTTAGCGATCACTGCAATAATGCAACATCTCTAGCAAAAATTCAGTCTCGAGCTTGGGATTATGTAGTTTTGCAAGGTCAGAGCCAAGAACCATCATTTCCTCCTCTACAAGTTCAACAAGATACATATCCGTATGCAGCAATTTTAAGCGATTCTGTTCACAACAATTCTGCTTGTACTCAATTGCTTTTCTTTATGTCTTGGGGCAGACCCAACGGAGATACTCAAAATTGTGCAAGCTATCCGGTAATTTGTACTTATGACGGCATTCAAGGTCGTTTGCGTACAAGCTATTTGGAAATGGCTGAAGCCAATGATGGCTGGGCGGTTCCTTGTGGAATGGCTTTTTCAGAAATTTTTCATAATCACCCAGAAATAAATCTTTTTTCCGATGCAATTCACCCGTCTATGCATGGAACTTATTTGGCAGCTTGTACTTTTTATGCTTCAATTTTTCATAAATCTCCAGTAGGGGCAAGTTATATTCCTGCAGGTATTACTCAAAATGAAGCTACTTTGTTACAAACAACCGCTTGGAATACCGTTAACGACAGTGTTGAAACTTGGCTTATTGATACTACAACTTTAAATCCCTCATTTCAAGTTTTGTCTTCGTATTATGATAATGCATGTTTTAAAAATACAACAGAAAATGCAGATTCTTGTACTTGGACTTTAGTTGGTGGCTATACTTCTACTCAATATCCTGATGCAAATGGAAAATTTGATAATCTTTATTATACTTTCCCAATGGCTGAGGATACTTATAATATTTGCCTTACTGCTTACAAAAACTGCGAAGAACAAACAGTATGCGATACGGTAATAGTTTCTTTAACAGAAACTCCTTATGTAGATATTAATTTGCTATCGGCAACTTATACAGAACTTGAAGTATCATTTACTCCTAGTCCAACTTGCGGTTCTTATTATTATTTGTGCGGAATACATTCAGAAATGGAAAATTGGACAAATCTTTTTGATACTGCCACAATTTCCGGATTGGTGAAAGCCTGGGGAATAGATACTAATACTTTTATAAGTCATACTTTTGACGAATTAATACCAAATACAGAATATACTATTTATGTTGTACCAATCGATACTGCAGATGTTGAGTTTGATTATATTGTATCTCACTTTAACACATTAATGATGGGAGGAACTGGAGTTTCTCAATTGCAAATTTCAATACCGGAAATTACTCTAACTACTGCTAATGTTGTTGTTACAAAAAACAGTCAAACTGCTGTTTTCCATGATGGACTGATAACTCTCGACTATTTTAATGAAATTGGTCAAGATTCTGCAATAACAGTTATTAAGACAAATGAAATACCTTTATATGAAAATGATGATTGGATTTGGCAAGATTTAGATCCTGCAACTTCTTATAAGGCAATTGCTATCGGCAAAAATGCACTTGATGTTTGGGGAGAGCCTACTATTGTTGAATTTTCAACTTTAACAACAGAACTTAATGACATTAAAAACAATAGAAATTTTACAGTTTATCCAAATCCAAATAATGGTATTTTCAATATTAATACTACCGATTTGAAAGATGCTTATGAAATTGAAGTTTTAAATATCTATGGTTCAGTTGTTTGTAAAATAAATTTGACAAGCGATATCATTTCAATAGATTTAACAAATCAAACAAAAGGCTTGTATCTAATTAACATTCTCGATTCAAATAAACAAATGTTGAAAGCAGAAAAAGTAATTGTTGAATAAAAGCTGTAACTTTAAAAATATTAATAAAAAAAATATCCCTAGTTGTTAGGGATATTTTTTTTATTAATAATATATTCTAAAATTAGATTTTTCTTTGTAATAAGTTTTATTTCAATAAAAAATTAAAAACCGATATTCCAAAAATAAGGTCTCTTCATCTTTTTAGATTCTTGGTATTTTTCCCAAATAATCTTATTATATTCAGTATAAGTAATTATTTTAATTTTTTTAGCTTTCTTTCCTTTTTCAATGTTGATTTTATCTTTAGAAGGAATAATTGATGTTGCAGTGTAAACCACAGAACCGTTTGCTTTATTTATTTCAAGAATGGTTCCCGGTAATCCGAAATATTCAGCAGGGCCAATTGATAAAGGCATATCAAGGGCAAACCATGCTTCAATAACTTGTTCTTTTGTTGTGTCATAAAATTCTGCATTCATACACATGTGTCCTGCAATTTCTTTCATGTTGTTTTTTATTCTCCATTTTTGAGGAGGAACAGAATCAATAACTAAATACTTTTTTCCAACTAATTCTCTAAAATCATAAGATTTATTATCAATATAATTTCTATTAATATTGTAAAGTTCCTTTTTACCACTACCCCAATCGTCATTAGCATCATCTTCTTTAAAGGCAAAAGAATATGTGCTATCGTTGTAAGTTAGAACGGCGTATGTATTACTTTCCGAATTATTTCCCCATACATAACTCATTCTGTCTGTATTGTCCTTGGGCATATAAGCTACAGAAGCACTCATTTTTAACCAATTGTAAGTTACGGTATAATTTATTACTCCGGACTGAGACTGTGCAAAAACTGCCGGCAAAAAGATAAATAAGTTTATTATATATAATATTGACTTTCTCATAAATTTACTTTTATTTGATTTTTTTAATGACCTCTTCTTCTATCGTTTTCCAAACTAAATCCTCTTAAGTTATATGCAACAGATAGTAAAAAATATCTTGCCAATGTAGGACTTTGTGTGTACTGAACATAGTTAGAACCAAGATACTGAGAAATATCTTTATTTTGATTTAAAATATCCATTGCCGACAAACGCATTTCCCATTGGTTTTTCTTTCCAATAACTTGACGAATAGAAACATTTAATCTATTGATATTCTGATCAAAATCTAAACGTGAATTATTATAATTTGAAAAACTATAATTAACTTCTAAAAAGGATTTTTTTAGGAATTGCCATTTTCCGTTAGCAGAAGCTGAATAATTCATTGTCTGTTGGTTGCTTTGTGTATGAATTGAATATTTTGAATCTGTAAAGCCAACACTTCCACCAAAAGAAAAGCTTAGTTTATCTCCAATATTCAAATTAAAAGAAGCTCTTCCGTTCACAGAATTGGATTTTGTGATATTTTCAACAGAATTTATAAAGATTGGCGAATTGTCGAAACTATAACCGCCACTGATACTCATTGAAAGAATAGTTTTTACTATTGGGAAATTTGTCCATAAATTTGTGCTGTATTTTCTGCCACCGTCTACATTGTCAGGTTTTGATACTGTAACATATCCAATAGTATCAACAAATTGTGTAGTTTGATTATATATTATTTGGTTATTGTAGAAACTTGCATTTGCAGAAAGTGAAATTGATATCATATCTGCTTGATTCCACCACGATAAATCACCATCAACAGAATGATATTTTTCGGGACTAAGATCTTTGTTTCCAAGTGTACTATACAATCTGTTTGAAACATTTGGTATTGGAAAAATATATGATATCTTTGGTGCGGTAATATTGTAAGAATAGTTACCTTGGAAATAAAATCCATTACCAAATTCTATGCCAATATCAACATTAGGAACAAAATTATTATAAGGTCTTGGATCTGTACTAACTGAGGAAGTAGTTTTTGAACGTCCGTTTAATTTTATTGATTGAAAAGCACCTCCTGCAGAAATATTTATACCATCATAATTATAATTCAAAGAAGCTCCTGCTCTGTTAAATATTTCGTTTGATTGGTATGACATACTTAATGAGTCAATAGGTCCAAAATCTTTATCGTCGAAACTGTTATTTTGAGTACCTGAAGTATTGCGGAAATTATAAAATCCCAATAATGTAAATCTTTTCCAAAGAGGTTCTGTATAAATAACACTCGATTTTATAGTATTTTCTTGAATATTTTTGTTGTTAACTATTAATAATTTTGTTAAATCAGAAGGAGATTGGGCTACATCGTATATAATATTTGTGTTATTAATATCTTCAATATTATCATCGTTAGACAAAAGATAAGAAGCACTTATTGCAAAACGTCTTCCTTTTTTTTGAAATTTGTGTGAATATAAGGCCAGAGATGATAAGTTTAGATTGTTATTCTTATCCTTGCTATCAACAGTATTCAAGTTTAATCTTATAGATTCTGAATTTAGATATAATTGGTTGCTAAGACTGGCTGTAGTATAATTACTAAGATTTACAGATGCTTTTAATACTAATGAGTTTGAAGAATCCGCATCGTATTGTAATCTTGTTTCAAAACTATGATTATTTCTGATATTTTTATTGTTTGTAGTGTCATACAAATAATAAGTAGAGTCGGGTAGGAAGGTTTGTCTCTTTCTGAATGAGTCGGATTTTGTATTATTTCTTGTATAATAATAACCAATATTAAATTTTATTTTTTTATCCAAGAAATTATAATTTACGCCGCCACCATAATTTTGCGAAAAACCAGTGGTGCTACCTGAATATTGCCTCATAAAGGATCTTCTGTAGCTAGTTTCGCCAAATCCGAAATCTCCATTGTCGTTACCAAAAGAAAGGCTTTGTCCTTTAAATTCCATATAATCGTTCCAATTGTAACTTCCTTGATTCAAGTTATTGGCGTTAGCAATAAAAGAAAGCTGGTGTTTGTCTGAGAACCAATTAAAATTACCACTGCCAAGCCAGATAGGATAGATTTTATTGTCTTCAATAAACCCAACACCACCGCCTAAAGTAGCTTTTCCAAAATATCCTTTCTTATATTCGTCTTTCAACTGTAAATTTACAGCCTTATCATTATTTCCCTGCGACAAACCTGTAATTTTTTCCTGTTCTGTTTTTTCGCTGTAAACTTGTACTTTTTTTACTGCTGCGGCATCAAGGTTTTGAGTTACAGTTTTGGGGTCATTGCTAAAAAATACCTTACCGTCAACATAAACGCTGCTTACATCTTTTCCCATTGTAGTAATTGCACCATTGGCGTCAACTTCAATTCCGGGAAGTTTTTTTAATAAATCTTCAACAGTAGAACCTGGTGGAACTTTAAAAGTTGTGGCATCATATTCAACAGTATCTCCTTTAATGAATATTGGTGCTTTTGCTTCTTTAATTACAATTTCCATCAAAAAATTTGCAATTTCTTTTAATTCTATCACACCCAGGTTAATGTATTTTTGTTCAGCAGATGGTTTGATGGGCATCGATACTGGCATATAAGTTACGTGTGAAATTTTTAAGATATAATTGTTTCGTTTGATATTATTAAATGAAAAATAACCATCTTTGTTTGAACTTGTGTAATTTACCAATGATGAATCTTGTGAATTTAATAACATTACCGTTGCAGCCATCACTTTCTCTTGTGCAGTGTCTATTAGTTGTCCGCTAATAGATACTTGTGCGTATGAACATAGAAAGGGGAAAAATGTCAAGGCTACGACAAAGAAAAATTTATTTTTTGTCATGAAGAAAATTTTTAAAGTAAACTATTTTTTTTATTCTTTATTGTATTTGAAATTTTATTATACTATCCGCAATACATTTATAAACGTTGTGATTGTTTAATTTGTTAAAGAGATATTCGTAGTCTGATAATATCTGTTCTCGATAATCTGTATCTGTTAATAAACTATTTAATTCGTAGCTTGTTCTCTCTATTGAAAAATCATTTTGAATAAGTTCAACAACTACTTGTTTATTAAGGATTAAATTAGGGAGAGAAATGTAAATAACTTTTGATAATAATTTTGCAATGACGATACTCAATGGATTTGCTTTATAGCATACAACTTGTGGAACTCTAAATAGTGCAGTTTCCAGAGTGGCTGTTCCTGATTTTACAACTGCAGCGTAAGACAAAGTAAGTATCTGGTATGTTTTATTGAAAATTATTGGAATGTCATTTTCCGGTACAATACTATTGTAAAAATCGATATCTATACTTTGTGCTCCTGTAATAACGAATTGATAGTCGGGGAATTTTTTTGCCACAGCACAGATTATCGGAAGATTTTTTCTTAATTCCTGTTTTCTGCTTCCTGGCATGAGAGCAATTAATTTTTTGTCTGTAGGAAGATTATATTGTCGGCAAAAATCTTCAAAATTAATTCTTTCGGTATTTTTTACAATATCTACAATTGGATTTCCATAATATTCAACTTCGATATTATATTTTGCATAAAAATCTTTTTCAAAAGGGAGAATTACAAATAATTTGTCTGCGAAATCTCGGAGAGTAAAAATTCTTTTTGTTTTCCATGCCCAGACATTAGGCGAAATAAAATAAAAAGTTTTAAAATTATGTTTTTTTGCCCATTTAAGCATTTTCAAATTAAATCCTGGATAATCTACAAAGATTATAGCATCAGGATTTTCTTGTAAAATTTGTTTTTTACATAATTTAAAATTTTTCAGAATAGTATTAAGATTTTGAAGAACTTCCACAAATCCCATAAATGCCAATTCCGAAATTGGTTTAAGTATTTTCATTCCGTGAGAAGCAGAGCAATCGCCACCCCAACCAATAAATTCAGATTCGGGTTGTTGCAGTTTTATTTGTGCTATAAGATTTCCGGCGTGTAAATCGCCACTCGCTTCTCCTGAAATTACAAAATACTTCATTAAATAAATTTTAAGATGAGGGCAAGAATTACATATAAAAGTATTGATGCCACTAATCCTTTAATAGAATACCAATAATCTAATTTTTTAAAGATTATGTATAGCAAAAGGTTTGGCAAAACACAAGCGGTCACTATCGGTATAAATAATTTTCCTTCTGTTAAAAAGTCGATAAACAACTTAAAGTTGAAATCGGGATTATCACTTGTAAAATAAAAATATAAGAATACTCCCAAGAAAAAAATCGCGGGTAAAAGTATTCCAAAAATCAATCCCCAAAATGGTTGATTAAATTTTTTTGTTTTATTTGGTTTTATTTCCATATTATAAATTCCATTTTTTAAGTTCGTCAATATAGCTATAAAGAGTAAAATCTGGTTTTACAGGGACAATAGATGCATATCCTTGTGCGAGTGCATTTTCATCGCTGTCTTCGTTTTCTGGTTCGTAATTTTCAAATTCTCCTGCGTACCAATAGTAGCTATTCTTCCTCGGGTCTTGATTTTTGAAAAATTCTTCGTGCCATAGCCCCACTGTTTGTCTACAAACTCTGTATCCTTTAAATTCATCGATTGGAATATTCGGATAATTCACATTTAAAGAACTTTGAAATGGAAGCCCGTTCTGAATAACTTTTTCTATTAATGCCGGAGCATGTTTTATTATGATACTCATATTTGCATTTTCGCTATGGCAGGTTGTAGAAAGTCCGATAGAAGGAATGCCGTGTAAACTTGCTTCTATTGCTGCTCCCATAGTTCCGGAATAAAGAACATTTATGGCTGCGTTTGATCCGTGATTTATTCCCGATACCATCAAGTCAGGTTTACGGCCTTCCAATAATTCCTGGATAGCAATTTTCACGCAGTCAACAGGAGTGCCTGTAACAGAATAAGCCGTTAAGTTTTCTTCTTTGCGATGCAATTTTACAAAAAGTGGCTGTGTTGAATTTATGGAATGGCTCATTGCAGATTGACCTGTGCTAGGCGCTACTACAAATATTTCTCCATAAGGCATCATTATTTCCATTAATGTTTTTAAGCCCGGATAATCTATTCCATCATCATTGGAAATTAGTATTAATTTTTTATGTCCCATATTGAAATACAAAAATAAAATTTTAATCGATAAATAAAAAATAATTGCTATTCTTACAATATTTTTTTAGCGTTTTTCAATTGTTTTGCTGGTATTTGATATTTGTTATTAATTCAGATAACAAAATTTAAAAAAACTATATTTATTTCTTGCCAATATGATAAAAAAATATAAATTTGTATTATATGAAAAAGAAAATTTTAGTTACAGGAGGATTAGGCTATATTGGCTCGCATACAGTGGTTGAATTAATTACTGCAGGATATGAAGTTATCATTGTCGATAATTTGTCAAACTCCGAATTAATGATTTTGGACGGGATAGAAAAAATCACAGGGGAAAAACCGGTTTTTTATAAGGTGGACATTACCGATAACGAGGCTTTTGATGAGGTTTTTGCCAAAGAAAACAACATTATGGGCATTATTCATTTTGCGGCATTTAAGGCTGTTGGCGAATCTGTTGATAAACCTTTAATGTATTATCGGAATAATATCAATGGAATAATAAATGTTTTGACTTTAATGAAAAAATATTCTGTCAATAATCTAGTTTTTTCTTCAAGTTGCACCGTTTACGGGCAGCCAGAGCAATTACCGGTTACCGAAAAAACCGAAATTGCAGAAGCTTCTTCACCATACGGAAATACAAAAATTATTTGCGAACAAATCATCACTGACCAGACAAAAACAGAAAAAAATCTTAACGCTATCTCACTTCGATATTTTAATCCCATTGGAGCACACAAATCGGCGTTGATTGGCGAATTGCCTATCGGCGTTCCTAATAATTTGATTCCATATATTACACAAACTGCCGTTGGAAAATTAGCCTGCCTAAATGTCTTTGGTGGCGATTATAATACAGTTGACGGTACTGCAGTTCGTGACTATATTAATGTTGTTGATTTAGCAAAAGCTCATATTAAAGCTGTTGAAAGATTATTGGATAAAAAGTTAAACTCTGGCCACGAATTTTTTAATGTCGGAACGGGGAAGGGCGTTTCTGTAATGGAAATTATTAATTGCTTTCAAAAAGTAAACAATATTAAATTGCCTTATAAAATTGTAGATAGACGAAAAGGAGATATTGAAAAAATTTGGGCTGACACAAAAAAAGCTAATGAAATTTTATTGTGGAAAGCAGAAACTTCTCTCGAAGATACTTTACTATCTGCATGGAATTGGGGAAAAAAATTCGGTAAAAAATAAGCTTAAACTTTTTATATAATAAGAAAATCTTATTTGATTATCCTCAAAAAAAATATTATTTTTGCATGATGAAAATTTATTCCGAAGAAAAAAATATTACTGGATTACAATTGGCTCAAAATCAGATAACTGAAAATTGTATTGCAACAATTGGCTTTTTTGATGGGATTCATCTCGGACACAAATTTATATTGTCAAAATTAAAAGAAAGAGCCAAAAAAAAAGGACTCGAAAGCCTCGTTATTACAATGTGGCAACACCCACAATTGTACTTCGGAAAAGATATTAAATTACTTAGCTCATTTCAAGAAAAAATTGATTGTTTAAAGAAATTAGACATCGATAATTTAGTAATTTTAAATTTTAATCAAGAATTAGCAAATACAAATTCAAAAGATTTTATCGAAAAAATCTTGAAAAACAGATTTAAAATTTCGGAAATTTTATTGGGATATAACAACAATTTTGGTTGTGACTTTAGTAAAAATATTAATTTTAACGACTTCGATATTCCGATAGAACGTCTCGAAAAATTTGTATCTGAAAAAGGAGAAAAAATAAGTTCATCTGAAATTAGAAAATTGCTTGCCAATGGAGAAATTGAAAAAGCAAACGAATTTCTGGATTATAAATACAGCCTCTACGGTACTGTGGAACATGGCTTCAAAATTGGAAAAGAAATAGGATTTCCTACCGCAAATGTTTTATTGGACGAAAAAGATAAGTTAATTCCTAAAAATGGAGTATATGCTACTGAAACGTCTTTTGATAATATAAAATACTACAAATCATTACTTTATATCGGAAATAGACCAAGTTTTAACGGAGAAAAATTGACGATAGAAAACCACATCCTAAATTTTGACGGGAATGTATATGGCAAAAAAATATCAATAAGAATTTTTAAAAAAATTCGTGACGAAATAAAATTTCCTGATAAATCAATGTTGATTGACCAATTAAAAAAGGATATTAACACAACAAAAATATTTTTTGAAAGTTCTTTAACTCTATAATATTATGTCATTATTAAGTTCAATAGTTCAAGGGAAGGGGAAGAAAAGATTATCGCAAATCGACTATTTCAGAAAAAACCCAATAGAAGTACAAGAGAATTGTTTAAAAACATTATTAACTAGAGCTAAAGATACTGAATTTGGTAAAGAATTTAATTTTAGCTCCATTCATAATGCTGAGTCTTTTGCAAATCGACTTCCTGTTTTTGAATATAATAACATCAAACCTTACATTGAAAAAATAATGGAAGGTAAAAATAATGTCTTATATCCCGGAGTTACAAATTACTTTGCAAAATCGAGTGGAACTACATCAGATAGAAGTAAATTTATTCCTATTACAAATGATTCTCTTCTTAAATGTCATTATCAAAGTGGTAAGGATATTTTTTTCCTATATAATAATGTTTTCCCTGATACAAAAATTTTTTCCAAAAAGACATTATCTATTGGAGGAAGTACAGATATTAGCAAAGATGGAAATAGTTATTCCGGTGACTTATCGGCAATTATCATAAAAAATATGCCACTTTGGACATATAAAAACAGAGCATTGAGTAAAACTGATTCCTTGATTGCTGATTGGGAGCTTAAGTTGGAGACAATAGTAAAAAAAACAATCCATGAAGACGTTGCTCAAATTATGGGTGTACCTTCTTGGCTAATAGTTTTATTTAATCGTATTCTAGAAACAACAAATAAAAATAATATTCTTGAGATATGGCCAAATCTCGAAGTTTTTGTTCATGGGGGAGTAAATTTTGATCCATATAAAGAGCTTTATAAAAAATTTATTCCTTCTCCTTCAATGAATTATGTTGAAACTTATAATGCTTCTGAAGGATTTTTTGGACTGCAAGATGAATTTTACAATAATAAAAAAGAATTTTTATTAATGCTCGACTATGAAATTTATTATGAATTTATTGAATTAGATAAGATTCAAAATAATATTTTCGATGCAGTTCCTCTTGAAGACGTAAAATTAAATACAATTTATGCCATGGTGATAACTACCAATGGTGGCCTTTGGAGATATTTAATTGGCGATACTGTTATGTTTACTTCCAAAAATCCTTACAAATTTATTCTTGTGGGAAGAACAAAAAATTTTATTAATCTTTTTGGCGAAGAGCTGATGGTTTCAAATGCAGATAAGGCAATGCAATTTGCCTGTGAACAAACAAATGCATTATTTAAAGACTATTCAGCAGCTCCTATTTTATTGAAAAACGGAAAATCTCAAGGTGTTCATAGGTGGTTAATAGAATTTGCTAAAGAACCCGAAGATATTAATTTGTTTATAAATTTCCTTGATACAAAATTGAGAGAACTCAATTCCGACTATGATGCAAAAAGATTTAATGACATCGTTTTGGCTCAACCCGAATGTATTGTTGTTGCTGAAGGAAGTTTTAATGCATGGCTTAAAAGTAAAGATAAACTCGGAGGGCAACACAAAATACCTCGACTGTCAAATAATGCAGAGATAATTAATGAAGTATTAAACTTAATTCCTTAAAGATAAGGCTCTTTTTAGTATATTTTTATTATTAAATACAATATATTTTTGTAAAAATAGTTTTAATGCTAGTCGAATTTTCATTAATTAGAAATAGATAAGTAAAAAAAATTAAATTAATATAAACAAACAAATTTTATGAAAAAGATTTTAATATTATCTTTATTGATAGCAAGTTTCTTTTTGATTTCTTGTAATAAATCAAAGACAAAGACTGCTACTGATGCTAACGGATACAAATATGAGTACGTTAGTGATGACCCAACAGGTGCAAGAATTTATACATTAAAAAATGGGCTAAAAATTTATTTGGCAGTAAATAAAAATGAACCAAAAGTTCAAACTTTTATTGCTGTTAAAGCGGGAGCAAAGAATGACCCTGCTGAAACTACCGGTCTTGCACACTATTTTGAACACATGATGTTTAAGGGAACAAGTAAAATCGGAACAACAGATTGGGAAAAAGAAAGTGCTTTAATTCAACAAATTTCGGATTTATTCGAATTGAGAGCAAAAACAAACGACCCTGCTGAAAAAGAAAGACTATATGCACAAATAGACAGCCTATCTGTGGAAGCTTCTAAATATGCAGTTGCAAATGAATATGATAAAATTTGCTCAATGATTGGTGCACAAGGAACTAACGCTTGGACTTCGAACGAAGAAACTGTTTATGTTAATGAAATTCCTTCTAATGAAATGGAAAGATTTCTTTATGTTGAAAGAGAACGTTTTGAAAATATCGTTCTTCGTCTTTTTCATACTGAACTAGAAACTGTTTATGAAGAATTTAATATGGGACAAGACCGCGATGGAACAAAAGCATATTACGCATTGCAAGCAGAACTTTTCAAAAAACACCCATACGGTCGTAAAGTTGTTGGTATTGCAGAACATTTAAAAAACCCTTCAATGGTTAATATTATGAAATTCAAATCTCAATATTATGTTCCTAACAATATTGCTATCTGTATGTCTGGTGACCTAGATATGGAAGCTACTGTTAAACTTATAGATAAATATTGGGGATCCATGGAATCTAATAATAATATACCAAAATTTAATACCGAAAAATATAAAGAAGAACCTCGTACACAAATTTCAAAAATTGACGTCTTAGGTCCTGATAGAGAATGGGTTACAATAGGTTGGAGAACTCCTGGTAATAGTGGAGATGACGAAAGTTATTTAGATATTATTGGCGAAATCCTTAATAACGGAACAGCAGGTTTAATAGATTTGGATTTAGTAAAAAGTCAAAAAGTGATGTCTGCTTATGCAGGTGCAAATGTAATGAACGATTACGGTTGCTTTATGATGGGCGGTTATCCTAAAGAAGGACAAAGTCTTGAAGAAGTTCAAGAACTTTTACTTCAAGAATTGGATAAAGTTAAAAAAGGAGAATTTGACGAATGGTTAATTCAAGCTAGCGTAAATCAACAAAAATTAAATCGTATTCGTGCTATTGAAAATAATTCTGTTGCTTATTGGTTTGTAAATAATTTTATTTCCGGTAAATCTTGGGAAGACGAAATCTTTGGAATAGAAAAAATGGAAAAACTTACAAAACAACAAATTGTTGATTATGCCAACAAAAATTTTGGAGATAATTATGCTGTTGTTTACAAACGTACAGGAAAAGATACTACTGTAGTTCAAGTTGAAAAACCTAAAATTAGCGACATTATCATCAACCGCGAAGCTAAATCTGAATTTGTAAAAGGTTTAGAAAAAATGCAACCAGAAGATATTGCACCGGCTTTCATAGATTATAAAGCTTTGATAAAAACTGAAAAAATTTCTGAAGGAGTGGAATATGATTACATTAAAAACGAAGCTAATGAATTATTCGAACTTAACTACATTGTAGAAATTGGTAGAAATAATGACCAAATACTTCCTATAGCAGTTGATTATATTGACTTACTTGGCACTGACAGTTTATCTGTTGAAGATTTGGCAAAAGAATGGTACAAGAAAGGTATAAGTTTTAGTGTTAGTTCTTCTTCCGATAAAGTTTATGTTCAAATTTCTGGTCTTGATGAAAATCTTGAAGATGGAATTAAACTTATGGAAAATGTTATTGCAAACGTAAAAGCAAACCAAGATGTTTATAATGAATATGTTAACGATATTCTTAAAAACCGTTTTGAAAACAAGAAAAATAAAAATGCTATTTCAGGTTGCATGCAAAATTATTCAAAATATGGAAAAATTAATCCTTCTACTGATATTCTAAGTTCTGAAATGTTAAAATCTTTAAATCCTGATGATTTAACTTCAATGGTAAAAAATTTGTTTTCTTATAAACATAAAATTTTCTATTACGGACCACGTGAAATGGCTGATGCAAAAAATATCATTGTTGCAAATCATAAAGTACAAAAAGAATTAAAAGAAATACCTGCCGAAAAAATTTATCCTGAATTGGAATATGAAAGTCCAAAAGTATTATTCGTAAATTACGACATGGTTCAAACTATTATTTACTTGCTTTCAAAAGACGTAAAATTCGATAAAACAATTTTAGCTGATTCGAAATTATTTAACGAATATTATGGCGGTTCAATGGGAAGTATTGTTTTTCAAACTATAAGAGAAGCAAAAGGATTGGCTTACAGCAGTTATGCAGGTTACCAAAATGCAGGAAGACTTGATAGATCAAATTATGTTTTAGGATTTTTAAGTACACAGCCTGACAAAATCAAAGAAGCAATGGAAGCACTTTACGGATTACTTGACAGTATGCCTCTTTCTCAACCTTCATTTGAAATAAGTAAAAATGCAGTTTTGAAGAATTACAATACAGAAAGAATTATTAAAAGTAATATTTTCTGGAATTGGTTATATTATCAAAAATTAGGTATTGATTATGATATCCGTAAAGATATTTACAATGAAGTATCAAAAGCAGATATTAGCAATGTTGATAAATTTTTTAATAACCATATTAAAGACAAAAAATATGATGTTTTAATTATTGGTGACAAATCAAAAATTGATTTTAACATATTGAAAAAATACGGGGAAGTTAAGGAACTAAGCCTTGAAGAAATTTTTGGCTATTAATATATCAATATTTTTCATAAATAATAAAAGTGTCGGGATCTTCCGGCACTTTTTTATTTATACTTGTTAAAAAATATCGAATAAAAATTTTATGGAAATTCAATATAGATGTACAACGGTTTGCGGCTGAAAACTGGCGGGCATTACGGAACACATCATTGTCAAACCGAGAAAATGCTCGGGCGGGTTACCGACCTACGAATTGAGCATTCTCCAGCCATTGACTATGAGCCATTGTTAGGGGCTGGCTATTTCTTATTCATTTAAATTGTCAAAAAGTGATGGCATTTCAATATTTTTATTCTCTTTTTTTCTTCTTTTATGCCATATCTTTTTTATTGCATTTTCATCGTCTCCAAAATAGTTGATATGTTTAACTTCTCTTGAAATTTTAGTTTCTTCAGTCTCTAAATTTGTAAGCATAGTCGTCTGCAACTCACAATAAATGTATGTTCCATTACTGAACGTTACTTGTTTCCCATAAACTTGTTGTAAAAAATCAGTATCTGTTATTTTAAATTCAATTGGCTCATTATCAATTATGCCTCGCCAAGTCGGTGACTTTTTTCCTTCAATTAAAGTTGGTGAAACTATAAATATTTTTTTCTGTTCATTATTAGTCGTTTTCTCAATAGTTTCAGGAATAATAAAACTATCAAATAAATCTCTATCTACAATCATTATTATAGGTTCTTTGTTACTTGTTTGTTCTGTTTTTGCTTCTATTTTTATAACACTTTTTTCTTTTTTTGCCGATTTGAAGAAATTACTTTTGAATTTTCTTAAGTCTTTATCATTATCCGCGATATAATTAAATTCTTCTTCAGTTAATTCTCCGTTTCTAATTAACTCTTTAATTTTTTGTAAGCTATCTAATTTTGTGTTTACAATGTCTGTTTTATGCTTTGCATTTGGAATTTTAGAATTAAAAAACTTTTGTACAAGACATACTAAATAAGGTGCAATAAATACTAGATAAATTGGGTCTTGAACGAATACTGTTAAAATGTCGTGTATACTTCCTTTTTCACGAGGTTCAATTTTAATTTCAATGTCTTTTTCAATATATTTTTCAAGAGATTTTAAGGCTTTAATGAATTGTCTCTCACATTCATTAAAAATTTCAGCATCCATTGAATGAGAATCCTCATCAATGAAACAATAATGAAGTTTAATTTTTAAATTGTCATTTATTTTTTCTGTATCCATTCTCTTGAAAATATGGTTTATTTATTTCGTTATATTACACATAACGGTCGCAGCTAAGTAGCGTGCGGATTAGGGAACGCTGGTTTACCTGTCAAGG
>CAZBPT010000026.1:0-10566 GCA_964493875.1 uncultured Bacteroidales bacterium
GATACATTTTAGATTTGTTACTTAGCATTATCAACGTAAGTGTTCAAACAGTGGATATTGTGAATAGTTTACCAAAACTGAGTTTTGAAACTGGTAGAGAATAAATCAGAAAATGCCAAATTTAAACTTAGAAATTGTAAATCAAATAGAAAATTTGGGATTGAAATTTGTCCCCGAAAAATGCCCCTCCTGTGGAGGGGTGGCTGAAAGCCGGGGTGGTCAATACACAGAACCTGAAAAAACTTCTGCAACTAGTAGAAATACAAAAAACTACATGGATTTGCCATACAACCCTAAGCTTAAAGAAAGAGCAAAAAAATTACGAAAAGCAGGAAACCTACCCGAGGTGTTGTTTTGGAAACAGGTAAAAAATAAAAATTTCAAAGGATTTGATTTTGATAGACAGAAAATCATTGGAAACTATATTGTTGATTTTTATTGCTCTAATTGTAATGTAGTTGTTGAAATTGATGGAAGTAGCCATGATAATAAACAGGAATACGATGCCGCAAGAGATGCTTTTCTAAAAAGCTTAGGTTTAGAGATTATTCATATTCCGGTTGCAGAAGTTATGCATAATATGTCAGGAGTTCTGGAAATGCTTCATAATCATGAAGCATTTAAATTGACCACCCCGCCCGTAGGGCACCCCTCCACAGGAGGGGCATTTGACCCGTTAGACATTTTAGATTACATCTATGCCGTTTTACACTCGCCAAGGTACAGAGAAAAATACAAGGAATTTCTAAAAATAGATTTCCCAAGAGTACCATATCCAAAAGATAAAGAAACATTTTGGAAATTGGTAAAATTGGGCGGAGAAATTCGGCAAATTCATTTATTAGAAAGCCCAACAGTAGAAAAATACATTACTCAATACCCAATTGATGGCGATAATGTAGTAAGCAAACCACGCTTCATTTCGACTTCGCTCAATGACCGTGGAAAAGTTTACATTAACGACACGCAGTATTTTGATAATGTCCCTGAAATTGCTTGGAATTTCTATATTGGCGGCTACCAACCTGCCCAAAAATGGCTAAAAGACCGTAAAGACCGCAAACTCGAATTTGAAGATATTTCGCAGTATCAGAAAATAATTGTTGCCCTTTCGGAAACCGACAGATTAATGAAAGAAATTGATAAAATTGAAATTGAATAAAATCCCAACGCTTCAAAAGCCACAGAAGCTTCATAAACATACCCGTAGATTGGAAAATTTTTATTTCTTAAGTTTAAAATAGCAGGAATCTCCGTAGCTCAAAAAACGGTAATTGTTCTTCTTCGCATGTTCGTAAACAATTTTCCATTTGTCTCCAATATAAGCCGACAATAATAGTAAAAGTGTGCTTTTAGGTTGGTGAAAATTTGTTATCAACGACGAGATTATCTTAAAATCATAGCCGGGAATTATCATTATTTGCGTGCTCGTCTCGATGCTGTCAAATTTGTTTTTTGTCATCCATTCTAATAAATTTTCCAATAAATCTGCTGTGGAAATTTGCAAAATATTTTCTTCTTTTATATAATCAAATTGCAGAACTTGAAAAGAATTATCAGCTTTTTCAGGATTTCTATATACTTGAATAGCAACTTGATACAAGGATTCTAAAGTTCTTACAGTTGTTGTTCCTACAGCAATAATGTTTCCTAATTTTTCTTTAATATTTTTTATGGAAGTTTTATTGATAATAAATTTTTCAAAATGCATCACATGTTCTTTTACATTGTCGTTTTTTACCGGCTGAAAAGTTCCTGCACCAACGTGTAAAGTAACATAATCGAAAGAAATATTTTTATCTTTTAATTTTGATAGAAGCTTGTCGGTGAAATGTAATCCTGCAGTAGGAGCGGCCACAGAGCCTTCAAATTTGCAATATACAGTTTGATATTTTTGTTTGTCGGAAGATTCGCTTTTTCGGTTTAAATAAGGTGGAATAGGAATTTCGCCAACAGTTTGAAGAATTTCCGAAAAACTATAGCGTGGATTATCCCAAGAAAACTCAATTTCAAAATCTTTACTATTGTTAGAAAGTCGTTTTGCAAATAATGTGAAACTGTCATTATTTATTGTGATTATTTTCTCGAGTGCATCTTCTTTCCATTTTTTATTATTTCCAACTAAAGCTTTCCAAGTGCAGGATTTATTTTGAAGAAAAGAGCTAGTATAATCTTTTGGGGAACTCGGTTCTAAACAAAAAATTTCAATATTGCTTCCTGTAGATTTTTGAAAAATTATTCTGGCATTTATTACCTTCGAATTATTAAAAAGCATTAGAGAATTTTCATTTATATATTTTTCAATATTATTAAAGTTATCGTCAGAAATTGTCATACCATCGTAAAACAGTAGTTTTGAATTATCTCTTTCTTCTAATGGATATTTTGCAATCTTCTCATCAGGCAATAAATAATTGAAATCTTCAATATTAATTATTTTTCTTCCAAATTCCATAAAAAAGTGTATTTTTATAATTTTAAAAAAATTTCACAAAGATAAGAAAAATGCAGATAAATATTGGAGATAAAGTAAAATTTTTAAATGATGTTGGAGAAGCTGTTGTTGTAAAAATATTATCAAAAACAATGGCATTAATTCGCGATGTTAACAACTTCGAATATCCTGTTCCTATGAAAGAATTATTGCTCACAGAAAAAGCAGTAGTTAAAAATGATAATAATAACAACGCAAATAAAACTATCGAAAAAAAAGAAAAACCAGTAGCCGAAAAAAAACATTATTATACTAATTTAGATATTTCTAAAATAGAATTAGCATTTATCAACAATAAAGAAGAAAAAAACTTTGACTTTTTCTTAATAAATGATTCCGATTATTCTTTTTATTATAATGTTTTATTGGAATACAAAGACAACAAGAAAAATCGTATTCGCAAAATTAAAAATGACTATCTTGAAGAAAATTCTATCGTAGAATTAGGAAATATTACTGCCGATGATATTAATAATTCCAAAAAAATAATTATTCAAATACTTTTTTACAATCATCCGAAAAATCAATACCATTCTATGTTTGAGAAAGAAATTGAAATTGTTCCGATAAATTTTTGGCAGGAGCATAATTATTCCGATAATGATTTTTTTGATGAAAAATCTTACATAATAAATGTTTTTAAAGAGGATATTAGCGAAGTTGAGAAAAAACGTTTAGCAAATGAAAAAGTATCGGAAATATTAAAAGAAGATGATTATGAAGATAAAAGTCGCAGATTTTCATCTCATAAAAAGAAAGAAACAGTTGTAGTAGACCTTCATGTCAACAATTTGGTAGATTCGATTATAGGACTAACAAATGCATCGATATTGGATATACAAATGAAAGCCTTTCACAAAGCAGTAACAGATGCATTGCTATCAAACAATATTGAAAAATTGGTTTTGATTCATGGAATAGGCTCGGGCACATTAAAAAATATGATACGTGATTCTATAACAAATGTATATAATTTGAAATTTGAAGATGCTTCTTATCGAGAATATGGTTTTGGCGCTACTATGATAATATTTTAATTATGAAAAAATTTCTGATATTTATTGAAAATTTAAAAATTTCTTTAAAGGCGATAAAATCAAATTTACTGCGAACTATACTTACGGTATTGATTATCGCAATAGGGATAATGGCTTTAACGGGAATTATGACAGCAATAGAATCATTAAAATCCACATTATCCGATGAGTTTTCGTCTTTAGGAACAAATTCTTTTTCAATAAATAAGATATATTCAAATAGAAGTTATCATGGGAAAAAAGTCCAGAGTACAGCAATAAAATACAGTGAAGCAATAGATTTCAAACATAAATATAACTTTCCTGCAATAGTCTCAATAAGTGTAAATTGTTCCGACTATTCTACTGTAAAACGCAACGAAAAGAAAACTAATCCAACAATTGCTGTTGTGGGTATTGATGAAAATTATCTACGAACAAATTCTAGGGAAATTGATAAAGGACGAGAATTTTCAAGTTCAGAAGTATTAAATGGAGAAAATTTAGTAATAATAGGTTCAGATTTAAAAGACAAGCTTTTTGATAAAAAAGAGAATGCAGAAGGCAAAGACATTTTGATAGGAAATATAAAATATAGAATTATTGCTGTATTAAAAACTCTCGGTTCTTCGATGGATGGGGAAGGAGATAATATTTGTTTCATTCCACTTAATAATGCTCGTCAATATTACAGCACTCAAAACGTCGATTTTAAAATTTCGGTAATGCCGAACGATGTTAAGTTGATAGATCTTGCAGTAGATGAAGCTGAAGGCTTATTCCGAACAGTAAGAAATTTAACAGTTCACGACGAGAATAATTTTGAAATACGAAAAAGCGATTCTCTTTTAAAAATGTTACTCGAAAATATGAAAACGCTTAGCGTTGCCGCAACAATAATAGGCTTATTAACGCTTTTGGGTGCAGCAGTGGGATTAATGAATATTATGCTGGTATCTGTAGCAGAGCGTACACATGAAATCGGTATTCGAAAAGCAATAGGAGCGAACAACAAAACTATAAAACAACAATTTTTATTGGAGGCAATTGTAATTGGTCAATTAGGAGGAGTTTTAGGCGTTATCCTCGGAATTATTGCCGGAAATGTTGTTGCTGTTCTTACAAAATCGAATATGGTATTTCCTGTTTTTTGGGTAATTTTTGGTGTTGTTATTTGCTTTGTCGTAAGTGTGGTTTGTGGCTATTTGCCGGCAGTAAAAGCCTCAAAATTAGACCCGATTATTGCTTTGCATTATGAATAATTTCTGATATAGAATCAGATGATTATTTTATACTTTTATTTTCCATCGTTTAAGTCTTGGAAAAATTTTTCTCATTTGAGCAAGAGCGTCTTCTTTACTGAAATTTTGATTGCTGTTTTTATTAAATTCGTCAAGATAATTTAAACAATGTTGAATCATTTCTTCCATATTGCAATCTTGAGTAAACTTCCCATCTTTATAGCAATAGCAACAATAATCCTCGTTAAAACTGCCGTCTGAGTTTGTGCCTAAAAATTCATCGGTATACATTGGCATTCCACAACTCTGACAAAAACGATTAATATATTTGCCATCTTTTACGAAAATATCGTCAATCCACAATGTGGAACTTGTGGGTGTGAATTTCATCACACAGTATTCGGGATCTTCAACGCCAAGAGGAAAATGAGGCAACATCCAATCGCCCCAAAGTGATTTTTTTATTTCGATATCTTTTACTATTTCTATATTGCCAGTATAACAAATGCTGTCGCCGCCTTCGAGTATAGAAATACCTGCTTTGGGATTTTTTTCAAAATGCTTTGTTTTTGCAGAGCTTGTTCCTGTTGAAAAATAAATTATCTCTCCTTCATTTTTAAGTTTTGCTACAGGTACCGGACGTGGAAATCCGTTCTCGTCTATCGAGGCAATTGTAATAATTTGACAATTTGTTAATATCTCAATGGCTTTTTCTTCAATCTTCATCATATTTTTATTTTTTACAAATATATTAATTTTATAAACATTAGTGTTTATTTATTTTAATTATTATAATAAAAAAAAGAAAATGTAAAAACTACATTTTCTTTTAAAGTGATAATTAGTGTTTAATTATTTTTTATTTAAAAAACACTGAACGAATTTTATCTTGATAATCTAATTTTTCCCAAGTAAATAGTTCTACTTCTCTTGAGATTTCGCCATTAGAAGTTTTGAATTTTTTAGTAACAGTTTGTGGGTTGCGACCGAAATGTCCGTAAGAAGCAGTTTCAGAATATATAGGATTTAATAATTTTAATCTTTTAATAATTTCTTGCGGAGTAAGCGGGAAAATTTGTTGAATGATTTCTGCAATTTCAGCATCAGATTGTTTTACCTTAGATGTACCATAAGTATTAACAAAAACGCCAACAGGTTCTGCGATACCAATAGCGTAAGCAATTTGTACCAATATTTCGCTAGCAATACCTGCAGCTACCATATTTTTAGCAATATGTCTTGCAGCATAAGCGGCGCTTCTATCAACTTTAGAAGGGTCTTTTCCACTGAAAGCACCACCGCCGTGAGCACCTTTACCACCGTAAGTATCTACGATAATTTTTCTTCCTGTCAATCCAGTATCACCGTGAGGGCCACCGATAACAAATTTTCCTGTAGGATTCACGTGTAGTTTGTAGTCAGTGTTGAATAATTTTTGAATTCTTTCTGGTAATCCCTTAATTACACGGGGTAATAAATATTTTTGAATATCTTCTTTGATTTTTGCACACATTTTGCTGCCTGATTCATCATTTTCAATAAATTCGTCATGTTGTGTTGAAATTACTATTGTATCAATTCTGTTTGGAGTATTGTCTTCATTATATTCAACAGTAATTTGTGATTTAGCGTCTGGACGAAGATAAGTCATATTTTTACCTTCTCTGCGGATCTCTGCTAAAACCTGCAAAATTTTATGTGAAATATCTAATGATATTGGCATATAGTTATCGGTTTCATTTGTAGCATAACCAAACATCATACCTTGGTCACCAGCACCTTGTCCGCTGTGAGCGCCTTTGTCTTCATCAACACCTTGACTAATATCAGGAGATTGTTTGTGGATAGCAGACATTACACCACAAGATTTTGCTTCAAATTGATATTCGCCTTTTGTATAACCAATTTTTTCGATAGTAGAACGAACGATATCTTGAATATCAACAACACCTTGAGATGTTATTTCTCCAGCTATAACAGCTAATCCTGTAGTAACTAATGTTTCACAAGCAACGCGAGATTTTGGGTCTTGTGCTAAATAATTATCTAAAATAGCATCCGATATTTGGTCTGCTACTTTGTCCGGATGTCCTTCCGAAACAGATTCTGACGTAAAATTGTATTTCATCTCTAAAAATTTTATTTGTTATTAATTTTTTTAATAAAATTTTGTCTGAGATTTGGATTTATATTTGTTAGAATAAGTTTTAGCATTTTTTCATGTGGTTGCAAGCATATCCAAATCTTTCCACAAAATTCGTACAAAGATAAAACATATTTTATAATAATCCAAACAAAATTTATTTTTTTCTATTCTTGTGAAAATTTCAAAATTGCAATATTTCTATTTCCACAGAAAAATTAAATATCTGCATAATTATTAACAGAAATCCAAGTTTTAAAAATCTAATAATCAATGGTATTATACATATATAATTTTTACTTAATATTTATTAACAATCAAATTTTATAAAAATTTTATTATCTATTTTAAAAATGTTACTTTTGCAAAAAATTATAAGAATGAAAAAAATATTTCAACCCGAATTTTTTTATACAATTCGGCATTACAATAAAGAACAATTTACTAAAGACTTATTTTCCGGGATTATTGTTGGGATAGTTGCATTACCTTTGGCAATAGCATTTGCAGTAGCTTCAGGAGTGCCACCAGAAAGAGGATTGGTAACTGCTATAATTGCAGGTTTTATTATTTCTCTTTTAGGAGGGAGCAGGGTTCAAATCGGTGGACCTACCGGTGCTTTTATTGTTATTTTACTTGGTATTGTGCAAAAATATGGCATTGACGGTTTAATAATTTCTACTGTCATGGCCGGAATTTTATTGATAGCTTTTGGATTATTAAAAATAGGTTCTTTCTTGAAATATATTCCGCAATCTTTGGTTGTTGGTTTTACCAGTGGTATAGCTTTAGTAATTTTTACAACTCAAATCCCTGATGCTCTTGGTCTTCATATTGAAAATATGCCATCAGAATTTCATCTTAAATGGATGAGTTTTTTTACTTCAATTACTGAGGTTGATTTTTGGGCTTTAGGTATTACTGTTGCTACCATTGTAATTAGTCTTTTGTTTAATAAATTTTCGAAAAGAATACCAGGAACCTTTGTCGCTATAGTTATAATTACTACTTTGGTAGCAGTTTTTGATATTCCAGTTTCTACTATTGAAACAAATTTCGGAGAAATTAAAGGTAATTTCACTTTTCAATTGCCGAATATAGAATTTAGTGAATTAAAAAATTATATTGTTCCCGCTTTTACTATTGCGTTGTTGGGTGCTATTGAGTCTTTACTTTCGGCTGTAGTTGCTGATGGTATGATAAGTACAAATCACAATAGTAATACCGAATTAATAGGTCAAGGAATTGCTAATGTTGTTGTTCCTTTCTTCGGCGGTATTCCTGCTACAGGCGCTATTGCACGTACTGCAACAAATATTAAAAACGGTGGTCGTACACCAGTTGCCGGTATTATTCACGCAATTACTTTACTATTAATAATGTTGGTTTTTGGTAGATGGGCAAAATTAATCCCAATGTCCTGCCTTGCCGGTATATTAATTATTGTAGCTTATAATATGAGCGGTTGGAGATCTTTTGTTTCAACTTTTAAAAATTCACTATTCGATATTATTATACTATTGGTTACTTTTTTACTAACCGTTTTCGTAGATTTAACTGTTGCTATCGAAGTAGGTGTAGTATTGGCTTCTATACTTTTTATGAAACGTATGGCAGACAATGGCTCTTCAATCCTTGTTGATGAAGACACTTCATTATCAGAAAATTATTCCGATATACCAAAGGAAATTACTATTTATGAAATCAATGGTCCTTTCTTCTTTGGTGTCGCAAAAAAATATTCCGAAATATTAAAAGCAGGAAATACATCAGAATGTAAGGTGTTGATTATTAGAATGAGACATGTTCCTTTTATTGATGCAACAGGTCTTGTGAACTTTAAAGAGGCTATCCGTTTCTTAAATAATAAACGTGTTACAATAATCTTGTCTGGCGTTCAAGAAAAAGTGCTTAATGAATTGGATAAAAATCATATTTCAATTATTGTTGGTAAAGGAAATATTTTTTCTACTTTTGACAAAGCTCTTGAAAAAGCAAAAACTTATGTTTAATAATCTCTCAACATTTTGTTTTAATTGAAATTTATAAATAAAGAATATGAAAAAATTGTTATTGTTATTTATTATATTGTTGTTTTGCACATTCGGAAATTATGCACAAATTGTTTATTCTACAGATTTTGAAGGATATAGCGATGGCGACAAAGTGGGGCAAACAATTGGTACACCATGGACTACTTGGAGCGGAACTGTTGGCAATTCGGAAGACCCGGTTATTTCAAATTCTTATGCTTTAAGTGCTAATTCATCTATGAAAGTCGTTACAAATAACGATTGTGTATTAAAAACTCCTGAAACTTATTCAAATTCTGTATATAAAGTTGAATTTTCTATGTATATTCCTTCCGGAAAATTAGGCTATTATAATATTTTGCAGTATTTTAATTCAGCAAATTCACTTTGGGGTTTTCAGGCTTCTTTTTCAGATGCTTCGGTTCAATTTGATTATAATGGAAGATCAGAAATAGATAATTATATCGTTGCCGATTGGAATAAAATCACAAATATTATTGATTTAGATAATGATTTGTTTACTTTGTATCTTAATGATGAAATCGTATTGTCTTTTCCTTACAGTCACGGTACAAATGATGATGGGAGTGGAGTAAAACAGTTTGACGCTATAAATTTTTATGGTTGGGATAATAACGGTTCTGGTTCCGGAGAATATTATATTGATGATATTTCGATTGAAGAAATCCCTGTTGCTTCTACTGAACCCATCACATTTTCATATAATATCATAGAGGCAAATGATATTGAACTTTCTTGGAACGCTCTTGCCGGTGCTGATAGTTATGCTATTCTTCGAGATGGTCAAATTATAGCTGAAACAAACGATATTACTTATGTTGACAATAATGTATATCCAGCAATTTATGAATATGCAGTTTTGGCAAATTTTGGATCTTCGGCAGGAGCAGTCATTAGTAATATCGAAACTGTGCAAGTAAACGGCGGAGTAGAGTTTGAAAATATTCTTTTTGAAACATTTACTTCTTATGGTTGCACATATTGCCCAATTGCACAAAAAGCAAACGATTATTTACTTAATAATGATTACAAAGTTAATCTGATAGATTATCATTGGGCTATTTTTGGCGATACTTATGAGTCTGGCGAAGTACAAACCCGTAGAAATTATTATAGTAATCGGTTGAAATATATTTCTGGTACACCATCAACAGTAATAAATGGCCGTTTTATTTTTACTGGAGCTTATGCTAGTGGCACACAACAACGTGATTTATATATTGATAGATATAATAAATCAATGAGTAAAAAATCATGTTTTTCTTTAAATACTAATGTAAATGTAATATCTGATGAATTAAATAATTATTCTGCTACGCTTAATGTTGATATTAAAGAAGAATTTGTATATTATTCTGATCCTATCAGATTACATGTAGTTCTTATTGAAAGTAATATTCCTCAAAATTGGGGTAATAGTTATGGTACATTTACAGATATTGATCATCTTCAAAGAAAAATGTATCCTACTGTTTCCGGAACTACAGTTACAATAAATCCTGAGGATTCTCTTGCTAATTATCAAATACCGATTTTAATTACTGAAAATTACGATATTGAAAATTGTAACTTAGTGATTTTCTTGCAAAATCAAACAACAGGTGAAGTTTTACAATCT
>CAZBPT010000026.1:10666-13300 GCA_964493875.1 uncultured Bacteroidales bacterium
TAAAGGAAATTTAACTTTGAAAAAATTATTCATTGATTAGAATTTTTTTCAATAGTTCTTTATTTTGACATTTTTCAGATATGAAATTATTATTAATTTTGTTATCTTTGTGAAAAAATAAAATATGACAAAAACAGCATTAATTACCGGTGCGAGTTCGGGTATTGGAAAAGCAATTGCCGAGAATCTTGCTAAAAACAAAAATAATGTTATTATTTTAGGAAGAAGAATTGAAAAATTGCAAGAATTAAAAGCGGAATTAGTAAATAAATATTCTGTTGATGTGTTAATTCTTAATTGTGATGTTAGAAATAAAAAAGAAGTTATTGATTCAATAAATTCAATTCCAGAAACTTGGAAGAAATCTTTGTCGGTTTTAGTAAATAATGCAGGATTGGCTTCTGGTTTGGATAAAATTCAAAATGGAGATTATGACGATTGGGAAAAAATGATTGATACAAATGTAAAAGGTTTGTTGTACGTCACAAAAGAAGTATCAAAAATATTAATTGAAAACAAAAAAGGACATATCATAAATATTGGTTCAATTGCAGGCAAAGAAGTATATCTCAATGGTAACGTATATTGTGCTAGCAAACACGCTGTAGATGCACTTACAAAAGCTATGCGTGTTGATATGGTTGAAAACAACATTAAAGTTACACAAATCGCTCCCGGAATGGTAAATACCGAATTTTCTACTGTTCGTTTTCACGGAGATAAAAAAAGAGCCGATGATGTTTATAAAGGATTTGAACCTCTTTTTGCAAATGATATTGCTAATATTGTTGAGTTTATTTTAAATCAACCTGAACATGTTTGCATTAATGATATCGTTGTAATGCCAACAGCACAAGCAAGCAGCACAATCGTTTGCAAAAAACTATAATAAATTATTAAAAACCTGCCGTGCAAAATTGCATAGCATTTTATATAATAAATTCATGATTTTTTAAACGGGGAAATGTAATTTTACTTTTCCCGTTTTTATTGTAACTAGTATTTTGCAACAATTGGCATTCTTAGTCCAGAACCAAATGCCTTTGAAGATATACGTAAAATTGGTAAGGCTTGGTGACGTTTAAATTCATTGTTATTTATCATTTTAACAACTTTTTCAACTAAGGATTTATCATAATTGATTTCTTCTACCGATAAATTCTCTTCTATATATGAGTATAATATTTTATCGAGAATGTCGTAGGGCGGAAGACTGTCTTGGTCTTTTTGATCCGGTCGTAATTCTGCTGAAGGTGCTTTTGTGATAATATTTGTGGGAATTATGTTTCCTCGAATTTCATTGATATAATTTGCCAAAGTGAAAACATCGCTTTTATAAACATCGCCAAGAACCGACAATGCACCGTTCATATCCCCGTAAAGTGTTGAATAACCAACAGCAAATTCACTTTTATTAGAGGTGTTTAACAGAATATTACCAAATTTATTTGAATATGCCATTAATAATGTCCCTCTAATACGTGCCTGAATGTTTTCTTCTGCAACATTCTCTTTACAATTGGCAAAAACTTCAGATAAATTTTCTAAGAACGACAATCTGATTTTTTCTATATTGATAATATGATAAGGAGATTTTGTTCTTTTTACCATTTCTAAGGAATCGCTTATTGAATGGTCACTAGAATATTTTGTAGGCATTAATATTGACGTAACATTTTCGCTGCCTAATGCTTCAATCGCGATTGCTAAAGTAACTGCCGAATCAATGCCACCCGAAAGACCAATAACTGCTTTTTTGAATGAATTTTTTGCAAAATAATCTTTAATTCCTAATACAAGTGAATCAAAAATATTGGCAATTCTGTCTGTTTTTCTGTCTTCTGTCTGTTTTGTTTTGGAAAATTCTTCTGTGTTGATAGTTGTGATTTCTTCTTTAAAATACTTACATTCTTTTATAAGAATTCCATTGTTGAAAACAAGACTTCTTCCTTCGTAAATTAATTCGGTATTTGCTCCAACTTGATTTACATTGATAATAGGAAAGGAGTATTTTAACGATTCTGCTTTAAGTAAATCTTTTCTAAACTCTGCTTTGTTATTTGTATATGTTGATGCGGAAATATTAACGCAAATATCTGGATTTAATTTTGATATTTTTTCTATATAAATACTTTCTTTTTCTTCTTGATTATTAAATATATCGTCACTTATTGATATAGCAATTTTTTTACCTTTATAAGTTATTGTATTGATATTTGTATTGCTTTCAAAATAGCGATGCTCTTCAATAATATCGTGAGATGATAAAACGGATTTGTAAAAATATTGCTGAATTTTTCCATCTTCAATAAAAGCAGCAGAATTAAATAATTTTCCTTGATTATCATAACTTGGTACCCCGATAATTACTGCAATATCTTTTGTTAGAAGAGAAATTTTTTCAAGATATTGATTGCATTTTTCAATAAATTTCTTTTTCTTCAACATATCAAGAGGAGAGTAACCACAAATAGCCAATTCCGAAAAAATTATTAAATCCGATTTCTCTGATTTAGCAAGTTCTATGGCGTTTTTTATTTTTTCGTAATTATAATCAAAATTTCCTATGTGATAATTTAATTGTGCTAATGTAATATTCATATATTTTATATATTTAAGTTACAAAAATAACTA
>CAZBPT010000026.1:13400-25457 GCA_964493875.1 uncultured Bacteroidales bacterium
ATTCTTTTATGCAACTTTATTAAATTTTTATTATCTTTGTAACAAATAGCTATTTTATGAAGAAGATATCGTTATTAGTATTTTTCTGTATAATATTTTTGTCTTTTAATGCTCAAAATTCAGATAACATAACATCAGCATCAGTAAGTGCATTGAATAACAATGATAAAACTGAGAATAACAAAAACAACTCCTATAGAAATCGGAAAACAAAATATAATGAAAATAATGGAGCGAAAGCAGATGTTGTTGCTTGCAATATTACTTTTACTCCTAATGTAATGCCTGTAATTGAAGGGCAATGCATAGATTTTTTCAATCCTTCTTCCGGCACCGGTGTAACTTGGAATTGGAATTTTCCCGGTTCTTCTCTGCCAAATACAACTCTACAAAATCCTACAAATGTTTGTTATTATAATGCTGGTACTTATCCTGTCTCTATAACTGTAAGTTCTCCTGATTCTACTTGTTCTGTAACATTGCCCGCAGCAATTGTTGTTGATCCAGATCCTGAATCGCCAATTGTGGATTTTCATGCTACTCAAATAGTAGTTCAAGTTGGAGGAGCTATAAATTTTATTAACGATTCTCAAAATGGGCCTTATAGTAATTGGGCTTGGGAATTTGAAGCAGGAAACCCAGCTACTTCTGTTGCTGAAACACCTGCACCAATAACATACGATTCTATTGGAACTTTTGATGTGATTCTAAGAGGTAGAAAAGAAGCTACTGGAGTACAAAAAATCAAAGTAAAATCAAATTATATTACAGTTGTTCCAGAACCAAAAGAGCCGCCAACAGCAAAATTTGTTGCCAATAACGTTTTTATTCAACCAGGAGAAAGCGTTAATTTTATTGATATGAGTTTAGGTAGTCCATTTACATGGCAATGGGATTTTGCAGGTGCTGTTACTACAAGTTCTACAGAAAAAAATCCACAAAATATTCAATATAACAATGTAGGTTGTTTTACTGTGAAATTAACAGTTTCTAATTCCAAAGGTTCCGATGTTATGGAAAAACTTTGTTATATTACAGTCTCAAATACTGATGAATGTACAGATAAGCCAATAGCTGAATTTACTACTAGAGAAAGATTAATTCCTTACGGTAGATGTATTAACTTTGAAAATACTTCAACAGGTGGAATACCAACATATTCACAATGGACAATCGAAGGAGGAACATATAATTCCGCTCCTACAAATGGCTTGGAAGAATTTAATCCTTCTTCTCCAATATGTTTTGAACAACCTGGTATTTATGACGTTACACTTTTAGTTGCAAATGCTTGTGGATCTTCTACTATTACAAAAGAAAAATATATTTATGTTTTTTCTGGAGATATAGATTATTATTGCGAAGAACAATCTCCTCGTGAATCGGGTGAAAATTATTCTCCCGAATTAAATCCAAATGCTACTTATGGATATATTATCGGTCATAGTTCAAAAAATTATCGTTATTTTGCTAATTATTATGACTCTTGGGCTTTTAATCAGGTAAAAGGAATTATTTTACCTATTCATAGATTAACTGTTGACGGTTATAATGCATATATGAATATTTGTATTTGGGACATAAATGGAAATCAACCTTCAGATGAACCAATATATTCGCAAAAAGTCTTTCTTCGTGATTTGGTAGAAGGTCAAAATAATTATATTTCACTAACTAATCCTGTTGATATTGACGGTCCTTTTTATGCAGGTTTTAAAATTAATTATGTTGATAATAATCCCGACAATGGTGTTTCTGATGATATTTTAGGAGGTTACATAATCTATAAAGGAGTTCAGCAAGCTGATAATGAATTGTTTTTTAAAAAAAATGACGGAAGTCCTTGGGAAACATGTAACGATATTTTTGGTTACAGCGGTGCAATGATGCTAAAAACAAATTCTTGCCTTATTGACATTGAAGATTTTAATATTGAAGATAACTCAATCTCTGTATTTCCAAATCCGGCCAATTCTTATATCACGATAAAATTAGACAACGAATTCATTGGAAAGATAAATTTTGAATTGACAGATATCACAGGAAAAGTATATAAAGTAAATAATACAGCTGTTTCTGATACGGAATATTCAATGAATCTTTCTAACCTAGCTGTTGGAATATATGTTTTGAGAATTCAAAACAATAAAAACATAATAACAAAAAAAATTATTGTTACAAAATAAATATCGTAAATAACAAAATCGATGAAAAAATCTTTATTATTATTATCATTTTTTATTACATTTTCAAATGTATTGTTATTTTCCCAAAATGACGAAAATAAAACAGAAAATTCAGAAAAGAAAATTAATTGGGGACAAATTTCAGGAAATTTTCAGAGTGACGCACAATATTATATAAAAGATGAAAGCATTGGAGCTGGAGAAGTCCCCGAAAAGTTTTTATTGGGGGCTTATTCCAATTTCGTTTATACTCTAGGAAAATTTTCTGCCGGAATCAGATTTGAAGGTTATATGAATACTCTTTTGGGTTATCCAAATAATGGTGGAGTTAATGACGGAATAGGGTTCCCAAATAAATGGGTGAATTTCACAAATGACTTTTTAGATATTACTGTAGGTAATTTTTATGAACAATATGGGAATGGACTTATTCTACGTTCTTATGAAGAAAAAATGTTAGGCGTTGATAATGCTTTCAATGGGTTGAGAATAAAAGCTAAACCAATGAAAGGTATCTATTTTAAAGGATTGGTTGGTAAACAACGTAATTATTGGGAAAATGGTGACGGAATTGTAAGAGCAGCAGACTTCGAACTTTCTTTTAACGAATTGATAACTTCCATGAACGAAAGTGATTTTAATGCAACTCTAGGAGCCTCTTTTGTAAGCAAATACCAAAAAGAAGAAGACCCTCGATACAATTTGCCAAATAATGTTGCCGCCGGTGCTGCACGTATGGATTTATCTTTCAAAGGCTTTGCTTTACTTTCTGAATATGCTTACAAAATTAATGACCCTTCTTATGACAATCAACTGATTTACAAACCAGGTCAGGCTTTATTAATCAATGCCAGCTATTCTCAAAAAGGACTTGGCGTTATTATTGGAACTAAATGGGTAGATAATATGTCGTTCCGTTCCGATAGAAATGCTACTTTAGCCGAATTAAATATAAATCAAATACCTGAGATATCAAAAAATCATACTTATACTTTAGCTGCTTTTTATCCTTATTCCACTCAAAATAACGGAGAGTGGAGTATTAAAGGAGAGCTTATGTATAAGTTCGCCAAAAAAACTCCGCTAGGTGGAAAATACGGTACAACGGTAGCAATAAATTATTCAAGAGTTCATGATATTAACAGAATAAAAGTAAACGATTCTACTGATATTTATACTTCAGGAACAATGGGATATAAAGCTCCTTTTTTTGATTTCAATAAAAAAGAACTCTTTTTTCAAGATTTGAATATTGAACTTAATAAAAAAATTAGTAAAAATTTCTCATTTATTGCTTCTTATGTTTATTTAATTTACAATTATGATAAATTGAGAGGTGAAACTGGTCACGATAATGTTAATGCTCATATAGGTATTTTTGATGCAACTTATAAGTTTAATAACGGTATGGGGTTGAAAGGCGAATTACAAGCAATGTTCACAAAACAAGATGAAGGAAATTGGGCTTATGCTTTATTGGAATATAATATTCCAAATTGGTTTTTCTCTGTTTTTGATAGTTGGAATTATGGAAATCCTGATAGTTCTAACAGACAACATTATTATGGCATTGGTTTTGGCTTTATTAAAGGTGGAAATAGAATAATGCTTTCTTATGGGAAACAACGTGCTGGCGTTATGTGTATTGGTGGCGTTTGTCGTACAGTTCCTGCTACTAATGGTGTTTCTTTATCTATTTCGTCTACTTTCTAAGACTTATCTTACTTTCATAGATTATTAACAATAAAAATCTCAATTCCTTTCTTTTTCTTATAAAAGAGAGGATTTTTTTATCATAATTTTAAATAATATTATTTTTCTAAAAATAATTGTATTTTTTTTGCTATTTTTGTGAAATTTTATAAAAATGTATAGAACGCATACTTGTGGAGAACTTCGCATAGAAAATATTGGACAAAAAGTAACTTTATGTGGTTGGGTTCAATTAAAACGTGATAAGGGCGGAATGATTTGGATTGATTTACGTGACAGATACGGAATTACCCAACTTGCTGTTGAAGAAGCAAAATCATCTACTGAAATTATTGAAACTATAAATAAAATTGGACGCGAATATGTTATCCAGGTTGTTGGTGAAGTTATTGAACGCTTTAGCAAAAACAGTAAAATTCCAACTGGCGACATAGAAATAAAAATTGAAAAAATTTTCATACTAAGTGAATCAGAAATACCACCATTTACTATTATCGACAATTCTGACGGCGGAGACGATTTGAGAATGAAATACAGATATTTGGATATTCGCCGAAATCCTGTTAAAAATGCTCTTGTTCTACGTCATAAAATTGCACAAGAAGTTCGCAGATATTTGAGCGATAAGGATTTTATTGAAGTTGAAACTCCTTGTTTGATAAAATCTACTCCCGAAGGTGCTCGCGATTTCGTGGTGCCAAGCAGAATGAATCCCGGCGAATTTTACGCTCTTCCGCAATCACCGCAAACCTACAAACAACTTCTAATGGTGGCCGGTATGGATAGGTATTTCCAAATAGTGAAATGTTTTCGCGACGAAGATTTACGTGCCGACAGACAACCAGAATTTACTCAAATAGATTGCGAAATGTCTTTCGTTCAACAAGACGATGTTACTGAACTCTTTGAAGGCTTTATCAAAAATCTTTTTGTAAAAGTAAAAAATATAAATTTCACCGAAAAATTTCCTCAAATAACTTATCAAGAAGCAATGGAAAAATACGGAAACGACAAACCAGATATCCGTTTTTCTATGATAATCAACAATATTACTGACATCGCTAAAGGAAAAAATTTTCCAGTTTTTGATAATGCTGAATATATTGGCGGTATAGTTTTGGAAAATGCTGCCGATTATACACGTAAACAAATTGACAGTTTGACAGATTTTGTAAAAATGCCACAAAATGGTGCCACAGGCCTGATATATATAAAATATAATCCAGATGGCTCTTTAAAGTCAAGTGTTGATAAGTTTTTTGACGAAGACTCTTTGTTGAAGATTGCAGAAAAAATGCAAGCTCCTAAAAATAGTATGATTTTAATATTAGCCGGAGACAAAAAACGCACACTACATGCTTTAAGTGAATTGAGATTGAAATTAGGAAACGACATGGGTTTACGTTCAAAAGACGTGTATGCTCCTTTATGGGTTGTGGAATTTCCTCTTTTGGAATGGGATGAAGAAACAAAACGTTTTTATGCTATGCACCATCCGTTTACTTCTCCTTTCGATGAAGATATTCCTCTCTTTGATACTGACCCCGGAAAAATACGTGCAAAAGCATACGACTGCGTTATCAACGGCGTGGAAGTAGGAGGTGGGTCTATTCGTATCCATAACCAAGAACTACAAGCGCTTATGTTCAAAAATCTTGGATTTTCTAAAGAAGAAGCTGAAAAACAATTCTCATATATTATGAAAGCCTTCCGCTTCGGTCCCCCACCTCACGGAGGAATTGCCTTCGGATTTGACAGACTTTGCTCTCTCTTTGGAGGTTCAGATTCTATTCGCGATTATATTGCCTTCCCTAAAAATAATTCCGGTCGTGATACTATGAGCGATTGCCCAGCTCAATTGTCCGATCAACAACTAGAAGAACTTAACCTAATTGTAAAAAAATAATTATTTCAACTTAATAATTACTTTTTTCTTTGGATATTTTTGTTATTTAGATTAGATTTTTGTTAATAACTTTTTTATTTATTAATTAATAGAAAGTCATATTAATATTATTTTTGTATAATGAATTTTGAAAATAAAAATAACAAAATATTAGATGATGCAATAATGAATCTTGCGATTTTGCCCGGAATAGGACGAAAAACCGCTCTCCGTTTTGCTCTCTTTTTACAAAGAAAAGATGAAGAAACAATAAAAAGATTTACTGAGTCAATTGTTAAATTGAAAACAGAACTGAAATTTTGTCCTATTTGTCATAATATTTCCGACAACGACCACTGCAATGTATGTTCCGATGTTAGAAGAAATAAATCTATTATATGTGTCGTTGAAAATATTAATGATGTTATGGCAATTGAAGCTACATCACAGTTTAATGGCTTGTATCACGTTCTTGGAGGACTTATTTCCCCATTAGAAGGGATTTCCCCTTCCGACTTAAATATAAAATCTTTAATTGACAGAATTAATATGGATTCTAATGTTAATGAAATAATTCTTGCTCTACCTGCAACAATGGAAGGAGATACTACAAATTATTACATAAACAGAAAAATAAATCACGACAAAATATTAGTGTCAATATTAGCTAGAGGTATTGCTATTGGCGATGAATTGCAGTATACAGATGAAATTACTCTGGGTCAATCTATCATTAATAGAAAAGTATTTCAAAAATAACAAATAGTTTCAAAAAAAATATTATTTTTGTATAAATAAAAAAGATAATGAACGAAAAATTATTCAATGAATTTCCTCCTATTACAACTCAAGAGTGGGAAAATATTATCAATAAAGACCTTAAAGGTGCGGATTACGATAGAAAATTAATTTGGAAAACTCTAGAAGGTTTCAATGTAAAACCATACTATAGAGTAGAAAATCTTGAAAATTTAAACTATCTGAAAAACGAATTGCCAAATGCATTTCCTTTTGTTAGAGCAAATGCCGAAAATAATAATTGGAAAATTAGACAAGATATTATTGTTAATAATGTTATTGATAGCAATTTATTGGCAAAAAAATTAATTGATAATGGAGTTAATTCGCTTGCTTTTATTTTTGTGAATAATATCGACGAAACAGAATTCGCAAAACTTCTTAACGGTATAGATATTACAAAAATTGAAATCAATCTGGTAGATAATTCTGTTTCATCAAAATATCTTCAATATCTAATTAACTATGCAGACAAAAATAAAATTGATAAAAATAAAATTTTCGGTTCAAACGAATACGACCCGCTAGGATATTTATTAATTCACGGAAAAACACCTTGTGATAAAGAAAATTGCAAATGTGCCGATAAAGAATATTTGGAATTTAGCAAAAAATTACCAAATTTCAAACTTATAACTATAAATGCAAAATATTATAATAATGCCGGAGCTACTGTTGTTGAGGAATTAGCATTTGCTTTGGCTCAAACTGCAGAATATTTGGATATTCTTAGCGATTCAGGTTTGTCAATTGACGAAATAGCTCCATATCTAAGATGCAATTTTGCTATAAGCTCAAATTATTTTATGGAAATTGCAAAATTAAGAGCTGCTCGTTATTTATGGGCAAAAATCATTGAAGCCTATAAACCTAAAAATACAGATATTTGTAAGATAAATATGCATTCGGAAACTTCACAATGGAACAAAACTGTTTATGATCCTTATGTAAATATGTTAAGAGTTACTACTGAAGCTATGTCTGCAATTCTTGGTTCAACAAATTCATTAACAGTTTTACCATTTAATGCCGCTTTTGAAAATTCTTCTGATTTCTCAGCAAGAATAGCAAAAAATGTTCAACTAATAATTAAAGAAGAAGCTCATTTCGGCGAAATTATCGACCCAGCAGCAGGTTCTTATTATATTGAAAACCTCACTGACGAATTAATTGAAAATACTTGGAATTTATTCTTGCAAGTTCAAGATAACGGAGGTTTTAAAAATAGTCTTAAAAACGATTTTATTCAAAATAGAATTGAAAAAACAGCTAATTTAAGAGATAAAAATATTGAATTCAGAAAAGAAATTTTGTTGGGAATAAACCAATATCCAAATTTTAACGAAGTTGTAAAAAATATAAATTTAAAAAACAATTCTGAAGAAAAAGCGGATAATTATTTCGTAAAACCAATTAAAATATATCGTGCAAGTGAAAAGTTTGAAGCATTAAGATTAAAAGTCGATAAATGCGAAAAACGTCCTGTTGCTTTTATGCTTACTATTGGTAATTTGGCAATGAGAAAAGCTCGTTCTCAATTCGCTTGTAATTTCTTTGCATGTGGCGGTTTCCAAGTTATTGACAATAATGGTTTTGAAACAATTTCAGACGGTTTTAAGGAAGCTTTAAATAAGAATGCCGACATTATTGTTCTTTGTAGCAGTGACGAAGAATACGAAACTTTTGCTATTGAATTACAAGACTTGTTATTATCTTCCGGCAAGAAAAATTTAATTATTGCTATTGCAGGTAATCCTCAGTGCAAAGAAAAATTAATATCTCACGGAATTAATAATTTCTTCCATGTTAAATCAAATCTATTAGAAGATTTAAAAATGTATTTATCAACATTAAAAATAATATAATAATATAAAATATGAAAAGAGTATTTATTGTAGCAGCAAAAAGAACTGCTGTTGGAAAATTTCTGGGATCGTTGTCAACGTTGACAGCTTCTGATTTAGGTTCTATAGTAATAAAAAAGATTATTGAAGAAACTGCTATTGACCCTTCAAAAATTGATGAAGTAATTGTTGGTAATGTCCTTTCTGGTGGACAAGGTCAAGGTGTTGCTCGTCAATGTGCTATCAAAGCTGGTATTCCGACTGAAGTTACTGCTTATGCTATTAACATGGTTTGTGGTTCAGGCCTTAAAGCAATTAATAATGCCTATGCATCAATAATTTCGGGAACAGCCAATTTGATTATTGCAGGTGGTACAGAAACTATGTCTGGTTCTCCCTATCTTCTTCACGCTAATGCTCGTTCTGGTCTTAAAATGGGCGATTTTAATGTTATTGACCACATGATTCTTGACGGTCTTACTGATGCCTATAATAATTATCACATGGGTATTACAGCTGAAAATGTTGCAGAAAAATATGCTATTACTCGTGAAATGCAAGATGAATTTTCATATAACTCACAAGTTAAAGCTGCTAAAGCTCAAGATGAAGGTAAATTTGATAATGAAATTGTTCCTGTTGAAATAAAAGTAAAAAAAGAAACAATTATTGTTGATAAAGACGAATTTATTAATCGTTCTTCAACTCCTGAAAAGTTAGCAAATTTAAAACCTGCTTTTAAAAAAGATGGTACAGTTACTGCCGGTAATGCAAGCGGTATTAATGACGGAGCTTCTTTTGTTATGGTTGCTTCTGAAGATGCTGTTAAAGAATATCATTTAACCCCCATGGTTGAAATTATTGCTATTGGTCAAGGTGGTGTTCCTCCTGAAATTATGGGTATCGGTCCCGTTCCCGCTATTAAAAATGCTTTAAAAATGGCTAAATTACAACTTAAAGACATTGATGTTTTAGAACTTAACGAAGCCTTTGCTGCTCAATCTCTCGGCGTTGCAAAACTTTTGAAAGAAGAACATAAGGTTGATGATAAATTCATTAACGAACGTGTTAATAAAAATGGTGGTGCTATTGCTCTTGGTCATCCAATAGGTGCTTCAGGAAATAGAATCACTGTTTCTCTAATCCACGAAATGAAACGCGGAAATAATAATTTTGGCCTCGCTTCTCTATGTATCGGTGGTGGTATGGGCGTTGCTGTTATTCTAAAAAATGCTTAGTTTTTACAATTAATAATAAATTGTAATCATAAAAAATTATATAATATGAAAAAAATTCTAATACTTAACAGCATCTTTTTATTTGCATTCTTTTTTTTCTTCGCTAGTTGTACAAAAGAGGAGATTCAAGAAACAATAGATAATACTAAACCAACTGTTACTACAAAAACTATTTCGGAAATATCTCCAATTAGTGCAGTATGTGGTGGTGAAATTACAAATACTAATAATATTGCTATCCTTTTTAGAGGTGTTATTTATTCTTCTGATACTTCAAAAGATCCTGAATTACCAAAAATTTCAAACTTCACAAAAGCAAACTTAGATTCATTAATGACTATGGGTATGCTATCGCTTGCTGATAGTGCCGGTCTTAATTATTCAACTTCATTTAAATTGCTACCAAACAGAACTTATAAAATAAGAGCTTTTGTAATATCTGCATTGGGAACTTCTTATGGTAATGTTCTTAGTTTTAACACTACACAATTTGGTGACGGTTCAAACCTTGCTACTGTTACTACTGGTGCAGTTTCTGAAATTGCAAAAAATTCGGCAGTAGGAAGTGGTACTATTGTAGCAAGCAATGGAACAGTTGTTACTAAAGGAGTTTGCTGGAGCCTTAACAGCGGCTTGCAAACTATTGATGATGTTTCGTTATTTTCAGTAGCAGCTAAAGGATCAACAGATAACTTTACATCTAATATCAAAGGATTACTCTCGGGAACAACATATTATGTTAAAGCCTTTGCAGTAAATGAAAGCGGTATTGCTTATGGTGAGGAACTAGAATTTACTACATCTTCGTCTAAATAAAATATTATTAACTCAATATGAGGCTTGAAATATAGCCTCTTTTTTTTTATATGTCAGATAACAATATTCTAAAACCAGTTTTGAGTGCAGATAATTCATATACTTTGCACTCTTCTCTGTTTGATGAACATTATCATAGTAAAAATGGTGCGATTAACGAGTCACAGCATATCTTTATTAATCTGGGATTAAAAAAATTCAATAATGCAAAAATAAATATTCTAGAAATTGGTTACGGTACAGCCTTAAATGCAATTTTAAGCTATATAGAAAATATTAATTTGAATAATATTATCTATTATCACGGAATCGAACTTTATCCACTAGATAAAAAATATTATTATGATCTTAATTTTGATAAGATTTTTAATTTAAACGATTATGAGATATCTTGCTTTTATGATAATTATCAATATAACTCTTTTGTGAATAATAATTTTACATTATATAAAGAAATAATTGATTTTAATAACTTTTCTCCGAAATTATCTTACGATTTAATATTTTTTGATGCCTTTTCTCCAAATTGTCAGGAAGAAATGTGGTCTAAAGATAATCTTGCTAAGATTGTGAATAAATTAACATCAAATGGAATATTTGTCACATATTGCTCTAAAGGTATTGTAAAACAACGATTAAGAGATTTAGGATTAAATGTTGTTCGACATAATGGTCCTCCTGGTAAAAGACACGTAATTTCTGCTCAAATAATTGATTTATAAACGTTTAAAAAAATATTAACAAAAAGTGTTAACTGAAATTGCATAATTAATTAATTTTTTTTTTTTAAAAAGAAAAAAGTGTTATTTTTATAAAAATTATTTTATTAACAATAAAAAATTTATGGCATAAAAATTGATATTGCCAAGTAAACAAAAAAAAATATTAACCTTAAAACAAATTAAACTTATGAAAAATTTAAAAATTTTATTTGCATTTTTTGCTTTCGCTGCTTTCTTTGCAAGTTGCGGACCAGAAGAAGAACTTTTAGCTCCAGAAATTACTTTCAATCCGAGCACAAATCCAGTAGTTGCTTCATTTACTGACGGCGTTTACAATGTTGACGTTGACGTTACTGTTGTTGCTGAAGCTAAAATTAAAACTACAGTTATTGAAAGATATGATGACGGTGATTTGAATACAACTGTTTCTGAAACTTTAACAGATGCTGTTAGTGGTGACAGAAATGAAACAGATTTCACATTCAAAATGACTGACGCATTGAATGAAGCTGATTTTGATAATAATGTAAGATACAAAATTATCATTACTGACCAACAAGATCAAGTTACATCTCAAAACTACACAGTTCAAAAATCTGCTACTACCTATACTCATACTTTTACAGTAAAATCAGGAGCTACAGTTATCGAAGGAGCTACAGTAACTATTGAAGGTGTAGAAAACACTACTAATAACAATGGTGTTGCTGCTTTTGAACTTTCAGAAGGTACTTTTGCTTATACTGTTACTAAAACAGGTTATAATACAGCAACAGGAAACATTACAGTTACTGGCGCCGGAAGTACAGACGTTGATTTAACTCCTGCTACAACTGCTTTATCTGAATATAGTGC
>CAZBPT010000026.1:25557-29648 GCA_964493875.1 uncultured Bacteroidales bacterium
GTTAAATTTGTAGAAAAACATTAATAAGAATTGACTTTTAAAAGTCTTATATAAAAAAAGAACTAAGTAAATCTTAGTTCTTTTTTTTTTGTTTATAGTATTTCTTTTTAGATAAAACTCAAATTTACAAATTATCTTTCAGCAGTAACCAGGTTGTGAAAATTTTACAACGTCTTTATTTTTTTTTATTTTTCTTTTGTATCAAGATGAAAAAACTAAAGGATAATAAAATATCTGGACATTGAGCGAAGTCGAAATGTCCAGATATTAATTATTAATTTTTGAAAGAACAACGTAGTTGTCAAAAGACCTTCTAATTTTTAGGTAAGACAGATGTGATAAAATAAAAAAGTCGGCATCCCTTTGATTTAATTCAAGATGCCGTCCTTTTTTTTCTTTTATTTATTATCAAGATAAAAGAAAAGTGAAAATTAAATAAAATCCAATTAAAAGCGTATTGAAATTCCCCCCATAAAATTAATTCCAGCTTGTGGGAAATAGGCAGCCCATTGTTTTTCTACTCCTTGTTCGTACCAACAGCCACCAATTGCATCGTTATAATATTTTTCATTTGTAAAATTGTTTACTTGAAATTTTAGTTGTATTTCCTTAACAATTTTTTTTACTGAGAAAGAGTAGTCAATCTGAAAATTTTGTATCCAATAACTTGGAATTTTACGATTATCGCTTTGTGTATTATCAAAATATTGTTCGCCAACATATTTAGTAGATATTCGTAAAAACAAATTATTTATGGCTTCATAACTAAAACTACCACTTGCCAAATAATTTGGTGAATATGCCAAATTTACATTTCCAAAATCTTTATTTATAGTTATTAAATTCCAATCTTCGTCATAAGCTTCAAAATTTGCTGTATGATTTAAGATTTTATTACTGCTAATTGTTGCAGTCCCTGTAATTTCAATTTGTTTAATAGGTTTATAAATTGCAGAAATCTCAATACCAGTTCGATAGGAGCGGTCAACATTACGCATAATGTCGTAACCTGAGCCAGATAGTTCGCCTGTTGGAATTAGCTGGTCATAATAATCCATATAATATAGGTTAATATTTCCTGCAAATTTTGCTGTTTTAAAATTATATCCTAGTTCGTAATCGAAGAGCGTTTCTGCATTTGGTGTTCTGTCGGGGAAGTGATTTGCTTCTTTGTAATTGCTTCGCGTAGGTTCTCTGTGTGAATTAGCAAATGATAAATATAATTCGTGGTGACTGTTAATATAGTAGAAAATTCCTGCTTTTGGATTAAAAAAATTAAAGTCTTTATTCAAAATTAAATTTGATAAATCGTCATCAATGCCTTTCATTTTATAATTCACATAACGATATTGTAAATCTACAAACAAATGAAATCCTTTAAAAATTTCATAATTAACTTTTGCAAAGACATTTCCATCCATTTTGTCTCCTTGGTTGCGATACCATTCAAAATCTGTTGTGTCTATATATTGCATCCATAAAATCTTACCAAAATGAGAGCCGTCATAATAATTAAAGTCAGCTCCTCCTGTGATACGAAGGGCTTTGTTATAATAATTTAAAGATGTATTTGCACTATAGGCATTATTTCCCATCCATTTCTGACGGATAAGGTCTGTTTTTTTGATAATAATGCTGTCAATAATTTGATCTTCAAGTCCAATGTCGGAAAATTTTCTCGCAAGTTTATATTCTTCATAATATCCATCTCCACGTGTATATCGAGCAGCAACATTAAGATTTAGTTTTTTATTGAAGGAGTGAGAATAAGATAAAATATAGTGTGTTTGTTTATAATTGTCGGAATTGTCTTTATAGTAGCATGTGTCGCCATTTTCATCAAAGTACATTCCGTCTGCATTGTAAGTTCTGCGATATCTTTCGGGTAGTAGTAAGTTGTTGTAAATATTTTCGTCAACACCATTCCAAGTGATACCAGTTTTTTGTTTTCCGTGAAGGATATTTGCTTTAATAAGGTTTTTTTCGTTTCTCCAAGAGGCGTTTATTGCCAAGGAACTGTGATCAGAATAACCATTTCTAATATATCCGTCGCTATCTAATTTTGAGTAGCGGAGATCCAATGATAATCCGTTTTTCAGTAATCCTGTACCAGCAATAATATGTTCTTTAAAAGAATTGAAGCTTCCGGCCCAAAAACCTATTTCAGCAAAAGCATCGTTGTTTATTTTGTTAGTTAGAATATTTACATTTCCGCCAAAAGCTGCCGAGCCATTAGTAGAAGTACCTATACCGCGAGTAAGTTCCAAATTGGAAACAGAACTTACAATGTCAGGCATATTATTCCAAAAAACGGCTTGCGATTCAGCTTCGTTTATAACCATTCCGTTAATTGTAACATTTATACGCGTAGGGTCAATTCCACGAATACGAAAAGCAGTGGCACCCATTCCAGTACCTGCTTCGGAAGTGGCAACAACAGATGGTTGTAATTCCAAAATTTGAGTTATGTCTTTTAATGTCGCCCTTTCCTGTAGCTCTTGTCCGCTAATATTACTACTTGCAGTGGGATTGAAATTTTCAAATCTCGTTGCCTGAATAATAACTTCGTCATTAATGTAAACTTTTGATTCTAAACGAACTTCTCCAATATCTATGCTATTACCAGTGACTGAGTAAGTCTTCTTAAAATCTTGATAACCTAAAAATGTGATTATTAAGGTAATCTCATCTTTTGTAGTAACAATATCAAAATTACCATTTAAATCACTTGTCGCTGCCGACATTGAATTTTCAACAACAATATTCGCTCCGGCAAGAGCAACACCATTTTCATCACAGACTTTTCCTCTAATAACCTGAGAAAAGACATTTGCTGAAAAGCAAATACACAATAAAAAAACTATATGTTTCATTCTATAAAAATTTCATTTAAACAGAGAAAAGACAATGCAAATCTCTAAGTTATCTTTCAATTTTTTTAGGAGAAACAATCGGAATTAATTATATCTGAACTTCCTACGGCAGCATTATCTGCATCAGGTTCTAGGGTATAATCTCAGCCGAAAGGCACCCCTGTCATATATTTTTACAATTATTATTTCTTATTAAAAATTATAATTGTATTTTTTTGACAATGCAAATGTAACGTTTTTTTTTATAAAACAAAAAATATTATTTATAATAATTTTTATTTAATATAAAAAGATTTATAATAATTGAAGTTCTACAATAAAGAAATCCTCTGTTTGAATAATTTTTATTTCTTTGTTTAATAATAATTTATATCTATTATTGAGATTTTCTAATCCAATTTTAGAATTTTTTTCTTGTTGATCTTTTTTATTCAGCTGATTTTTTATTTCAAGATTATTATTGTCGTTAATAAAGATTTCTATCGACATTTTGTTTTCATCGTTAATGATATTATGTTTTACAATATTCTCAATTAATGGTTGAAGAGATATTGCGGGTAATTTTTTTTCGAAAAAATCATCAGGGATATTTATGTTGATAGAGATTTTATTTTCAAAGCGGATTTTTAGTAAATAATTGTAAGAATCCAAAAAATTTAGTTCTTCTTTTAACGTAACAAGATTTTCGTTATTTTTTTGTAATACGTATCGAAAGATGTCGGACAAATTGTCTATATAAATTAATGCATTGTCATTGTTTTTAGAACGAATTAAGTAGGAGAGAGCGTTTAGTGAATTAAAGAAAAAATGAGGGTTTATTTGTGAAGAAAGAGCGTTATATTTATTTTTAATATTCTCTGTTTGTAATTTTTCGATTTCTAAAGAAACAATATTATGCTGATTTAACATATGTAAAATAATTGCAAACAAAATTGATACGACAGTTGTAGCCAAACATTTAAAAAGTGTTATGCCAAAAGGTTGGTCTCTGTATCCGGGTATTAGCATATATGAAACATTGTATATTGAAACAAAAACAACAAAAATAATCAGCGTACCAATGAAAGTTATTATTTTTGGTTTTGAAAAATATTTATTTAGTTTGGAGTTTTCTAGTTTCTTTGTTGCTGATTCTGAATTTATAGGACTTATAGCAATATGCCTTGATATAAAAAGAATTATTGTTAGTGCTAGAGTAAATGAGAAAGAGAAACTGAA
>CAZBPT010000027.1:0-28953 GCA_964493875.1 uncultured Bacteroidales bacterium
GTGATTATCTTTTTCAAAGTAATTAGTAATTTTTTACAATATAATTCTTTTTTTTTAGAAAAAGCAAGTTTTTTTAGAAAAAAAATTAATAATTTCGGGTTTTTCTATAAAAAACATTTAAAGAATAAGATTAAAAGTTTTAAAAATCTAAGATAAGAAAATAAGAAAAATTATTATTATTTTCCCAAAAAGTATTAACTTTACTTTTTCATATAAATAACAAAACAAAATTATAAAATGCAGAATCCAAAACGTTATTTAGTAACATCAGCTTTACCTTATGCAAATGGTCCCGTTCACATCGGACACTTGGCAGGAGTTTATGTTCCAGCAGATATTTATTGCCGCTATTTAAGATTAAGAAACAGAGACGTAGTTTTTATCGGAGGTTCAGATGAACACGGCGTTCCTATTACACTAAAAGCAAAAAAAGAAGGTATATCTCCACAAGAAATTGTTGACAGATATCACAATATTATTAAAAAATCTTTTGAAGAATTTGGTATCTCTTTCGATATTTACAGTCGCACAAGCAGTAAAATGCATAAAGAAACTGCTTCTGAATTTTTCAAAACCCTTTATGAAAAAGGAGAATTTATAGAAAAAACCTCATTGCAATTTTACGATGAAAAAGAGCAACAATTTCTTGCCGACAGATACATCATGGGAACTTGCCCTAAATGCAGCGCAGAAAATGCTTATGGCGATCAATGTGAAAAATGCGGTTCTTCATTAAGTCCCGACGAATTGATAAATCCCCGCTCAATGTTAAGCGGAAATACTCCAATAAAAAAAGAAACTAAACATTGGTATTTACCTCTCGACAAATACGAAAACGAATTGCGACAATGGATTTTAGAAGAGCATAAAGAATGGAAACCAAATGTTTATGGTCAATGTAAATCATGGCTTGACAGCGGTCTTTTCCCTCGTGCCGTAACACGTGATTTAGACTGGGGAGTGCCTGTTCCTCTTGATGAAGCAAAAGGAAAAGTTCTTTACGTTTGGTTCGATGCTCCTATCGGATATATTTCTGCAACAAAAGAACTTCGTCCCGATTGGGAAAAATATTGGAAAGACAAAGACACTCAAATGACTTGCTTTATTGGAAAAGATAACATTGTTTTCCACTGCATAATATTTCCGTCAATGCTAAAACACGAAGGTTCTTATATCCTACCCGACAATGTTCCTGCAAATGAATTTTTAAATCTTGAAGGCGATAAAATTTCCACTTCACGCAATTGGGCTGTTTGGTTACACGAATATTTACAAGATTTTCCAAACAAACAAGATGTGTTGCGTTATGCACTTTGTGCAAATGCTCCCGAAACAAAAGATAATGATTTTACTTGGAAAGATTTTCAACTTCGTAATAATAGCGAACTCGTTGCAATTTATGGAAACTTTGTAAACAGAGCAATGGTTTTAACCCACAAATATTTTGATGGAAAAGTTCCAGCACGTAAAGATCTTAGCGATTATGACAAAGAAGTTTTAGCTGAAATTCCAAAGATAAAAGAAAAAATTTCTGATAATATCGAAAATTACAAATTTAGAGAAGCTCTTAAAGAAGCGATGAATTTGGCACGCATAGGAAATAAATATCTTGCCGACACAGAACCATGGAAACTTGCAAAAGACAGCAACAACATGGAAAAAGTAGGAACAATTTTAAATATTTCCTTACAAATTGTAGCAAATTTAAGTATTGCCTTAGATGCTTTCTTACCTTTCAGTTCTGCAAAATTAAGAAAAATGATAAATTTGAAATAGCTTAATTTTATTTGAGTTGTTTTCAGATTTTGATATTAATAATTACAAAAGAAGGGAGTTAGAATTTCTTAGTTAAATCAAAAAGCTGATAAAAAATATTATCTTTGTAAAAAAAATATGCTGATAAAGACCGCCGATTTCATAATGTCGAATACGGACTATAAAAAATGTCCTCAAAATAATTTTTTTGAATTTGCTTTTATAGGGCGTTCTAATGTTGGGAAGTCTTCTTTAATAAACATGCTTACAGATAGGAATAAATTGGCAAAAACTTCTTCAACACCCGGAAAAACACAAACAATAGTACATTTTGAAATCAATAAATCTTGGTATCTTGTAGATTTACCCGGTTATGGATATGCAAAAATCTCAAAAAATCAGAGAGAATCTTTTTCAAAATTAACAAAAGATTATTTGCTGTATCGTGAAAATCTTGCTTGCGTATTTGTATTAATTGACAGCAGGATAAAAGCACAAAAAATTGATTTGGAATTTCTGGAATATTTAGGAGTACAACAAATTCCCTTTGTGATTGTATTCACCAAAGCCGATAAGTTAAAAGAAAGCGAACTTGAAGCTAATATTGAAGATTATAAAAACACATTATTGGAAACTTGGGAAGTTCTTCCAGAATATTTTATTAGTTCATCGCGAAATAAACTCGGCGGAGAAAAAATCTTAGATTTTATTGAAGGAGTAATGAAATCCTTAAATGCCCAATCGGAAAATTTCTGATAGAGTTATTAATAGTTCTGATCTTAAACTTTTTTCTTATTTTGCTTTTTGGCTTAAAACAAATGGAAGTTTCTTAATAATCTTATCTCCATTCAGATGGAATAATTCTGCATAAATAATATAAATTCCCATTGGACAAATATTATTGTTTTCATCATAGCCATCCCAAGTAAAATTACCTTCAATACCAAGTGTTACATTATTAGCTATATATTTGATAAACTGACCATTGGAATTGTAAATTGAAATCATTGCTGTGTAACCGTTTTCATTCAATTTATATGAAATGTTCAATAAATCCTGATAACCGTCATTGTCGGGAGAGAAAGTTTCGGGAGACACTTTTAATTCAGAATCAAAAAGCAAATCACAATTGTTCTGCGAATTTACATAACCTGGCGTTCCCCACATAGCAACTTGTGAAGCAGATGTCCAATTTGTGATATCGTTTGAAGGACGAGTAATACAAATACGTTCCAAAGAAACTCCTTTTCTTAATTCTCCGGTAAGCAACTTACTGTGCATCTTATAAGAATAATGCATCATATCGATAACTCTGCGAGGAACCACATTATCAATACTTCTTAGAGACAAATCACCACCGACAGATGTAGTTACCAATGTTACAATAGATCCTTGAAACAAACATGATTCACAATTAATGATATATTTTGATTCAATATCCGAGATATTATCTGAAATTGCACAATATTCATGAGGTAATAATAAATGTGAAGTAGTTGTAATGCGTGTTCCTTCTAAAATATCTGCAACAGTATCGATTCCACTTGCAGCATCTTTTGAAAATTCCAAGTATTTTAAATCAATAATTTTATCTGAATTATTATAAAGTTCAATAAAACGTTTTCCTCCGGTTTTTGGCTCAATCAAAATTTCTGTAATCAAAACATCATTAGCAACAACACTGTCGGCATAAGCGAAAGCGATTTCAGAATACTGTGGAACTGAATTTCCTACACAATCAAGAAGTAAAGTATCGGTAACACGCAAATGATATAATTTCCCTCTTTCCATATTTTCCGAAAAAGTTACTGTTACCTGATTTAGTAAAATATTGGCATCAATAGAAGAAATTGTTAAAGCATTATCTACAACAGAATAATAATCAATAGTTTCAATATTTTTTTTCTGCATTTGTTCGTTAAAATAAACTACTATTGAATTTGGAGAGATGTAATCGGCAAGTAAAATTTGTGGATTTATCAAATCGGGATTATTTTTAGAAACTGAATTTATAGCACCGGGAGTACCGCCGGGAGTTGGCGAATTAATACATTCATGCCAATTAGCATCTAAACCGCAAGGATTAAGAATAGGGTCAATCATCTCCAAAGACCAGCCACCCTCTTTTTTTAATGTAGTTGTAAACCATTGGTCGGTATATTCAATCACAGAAACAGTTTTTCCGTCTTTATCTTTTATCATTATTGTACCTGCTGTATTTGAAAGAGATTGAAGACCAGCAACGGCTTTATGGTTTATTGATTTTTCATTTAAGTAATTAACAAAAGAAAGGTATTTATTATATTCTTCTTCATTTGTAGAAGACAAAATCACTTCTTTATATAAAACCAAATAACTGTTTGGATTTAAATTAAGACTATATGACGATATTTCTTTTTGAGTATTTTGTCCTGAAACAACATGAATATACCAATTTTTTAAATCAATGGTATTCTGGCTTCTGTTATAAATTTCCACATATTCGTAGTCAGGAATACCGGCAGTTAAACCATTATCATCGGTTGGGTTTGCCATAATTTCAGTAATAACAACAGAATAATCGCTACTACTGTTATAACTGATTGTAGTATCAGAAATAACATTTCCACTTTCATCACAAATACCAGAAATATTAAAAATTGGATTATCAGGAATACCGCCTCCAATTCCCCAGATATAAGTAACTTCGTCGCAATTTTCTCCCAACACATAATTATCTGCTGTTCCAATTCCTTCCAATACAACATTATTTTCAGCAACACAAGAAACACATTCCGAATATTTTACGGTTATCCCTACAGGATTTATTCCATCGCTGTAAGAACTTGTTGAAAGTATTGTCGGTTTAGTATTATCTTGGTAATAGTAACCTGTAACATTGAAATCATCGAAAGAAATACCGGTACGAGCATCTGCACTATTAGGTTTACAAAGAACACCGAAATAAGAACTCGAGATAAAAGAAGAATCTATAACAGGTGTACCTTCCAAAACATAATTTGTACCACCATTAAGGTCAAGATACAAAGACCAGGTATGACTGTTGTCGCGTGTTACTTTAACCCCAATACTAAATGGTTTTGTGGTAAGTACAGTATCACTTTTTATCAATGGAGTACTAATTGGCTGACCGATTTTATGTAATTTAACTTCATTTGTACCAGAAGTAGAAGAATGTCCAAAACGTAAATAATAGCCTTTCGTAGCATTCTCAAAATTTGACATATCAGACATCAAATAAACAGAAATAAAATTTGTATTATTAGGAAGGTGAATAAAATTAATTTTAAATTCCCACTGCGCATCAACAGATACTTTTGAAGGAGTTGCAAGACAATAAGTACCATTTACATTTGCTGCCAATTTTAAAATATTTGACTCCACATTATAAACAGAATCAGCTCCTACCCAAGTTGGATTGTCAGTAAAATTACCATCAGTAAAATTATCCGACCAAGATTCTTGAACTTGTGAAAATACAAATAGATTAGAAAAAATACCAAAAAGTATAATTATTTTTTTCATAATATTAAATAAACATAATAACTCTAATAAAGAGTACAATTTTACACAAAGTTAAATATTTTTTAAGAAAAAAAAGAATATAAGTTGAAAAAAAGAGATAAAAAAACACATAATTAAGGTTTCAGAATAAATGAATATTCAAAATGTCAAAAAAAATAGATAGATAGCAATTATCCAAAAAAGTTTTTTTGACGATATAGTCACTATTAAATAAAAAAAATGATAAAATCCGAGAATAGTTGTCAGAAAAATAGATAAAAGAAAAAAGACACAAAGAAAATTGTGTCTTTTATTGAATACTAATATTCGTCTTCATTAAAAAAGAAGTCATCTTTGGTAGGATAATCCGGCCAAATATCTTCAATAGATTCATAAATTTCACCTTCGTCTTCAATTTCATTAAGATTTTCAAAGACTTCTATTGGTGCACCAGAACGAGTTGCGTAATCGAGCAATTCTTCTTTTGTTGCCGGCCAAGGTGCATCCTCTAATTTTGATGCTAATTCTAAAGTCCAATACATATTATAAAATTTAATGTTAAAATGTTAATTTTAATCGGGGTGCAAATATAATACTTTTTATTTATTATCAAAAAAATTTTCTGTTAAATTATTTCTTTTTGCAAAAACGCGAGCAAGAATAAATAGATAATCAGACAAACGATTAATAAAGGCCAAAGAATTTCCAAATTGTTTATGAAAATCCTCAACAGAAACAGCAATTCTTTCAACCCTACGACAAACGGTACGTGCTATATGACAATAACTTACGAGGAAACTTCCTTCGGGAATAATAAATTTTGTTAATGGAGCTATTTCTGTTTGAAGTTCGTCAATTCGTTTTTCCAAATTATCAATATCCTCAAGATTTAGATCCTTCGTAGAAGAATTTTTTTGACCTATTGGGCTTGCAAAAGCTGACGAAATTTGGAATAATTTATTTTGAAAAGTTAACAAATCATTAAGAAATTCTTCTGGGATGTCAAAATTTTTCAACATTCCAATCACAGAAATTAACTCATCAATACTTCCATAAGCTTCAATTTGTGGATTGCTCTTTGACACTCTTACTCCTCCTATTAAAGAAGTAGTTCCGTTATCTCCCGTTTTTGTATAAATTTTCATAACACTATTTTTCTAAAGTAGGATTTTCATTTATTTTATCGTATTCTATCGAACCGTCTCTCAATCTTACAATTCTTCTTGCATATTTTGAAATATCGTCTTCGTGCGTTACTAAAACGATAGTATTTCCTTGCTTATAAATCTCTTCAAAAACCTGCATAATTTCGATAGAAGTATTAGTGTCAAGGTTTCCTGTAGGTTCATCGGCCAAAATAATTGAAGGATTATTTATCAAAGCACGAGCAATTGCCACTCTTTGTCTTTGTCCGCCGGATAATTCATTAGGTTTATGATTCATACGTTCTGTCAATCCTACACTTTCGATAACTGCTTCGGTTCTTTTAATTCTTTCCTTCTTGGGAACGCCGGCATAAACAAGAGGCAACATCACATTTTCAAAAGTATTGTAACGCGATAAAAGATTAAAGGTTTGGAAAACAAAACCAATTTCTTTATTTCTTACTGTTGCCAATTCATTATCTGACATTGAACTAACATCAGTAGAATTTAAAATATATTGACCCTTTGAAAAACTATCTAAACAACCAACAATATTCATCAAAGTAGATTTTCCACTCCCTGAGGGACCCATTATGGCTATATATTCATTTTTCGCAATTTCTAGATCAATACCACGAAGAGCATTAACAAAAGTGCTTCCAACAACATATCTTTTTTCTATCCCTTTCAGTTCAATTATTTTCATTTTTAAATTTGTTACAAATTTACACTTTTTTTAAGATTTATATGATTTTACATGATATAGTAGTAATAACAAAAAAAAGGAAAAAAATATTATTTTTGTAAAAAAAAATATGTCGGCAAAGAAAAAATTAGAAAAATTTGCAAAAGTCAAAACGTTTCCGCACTTTTTTGAACCAGTAATATCATACGAAGATAAAAATGATTTCGAATTTAAAGGGAAATGGAATGAAAAATTTTTCAATAATAATAATCGCATCATTGCAGAATTTGGCTGTGGAAAAGGTGAATATTCTGTTAATATAGCAAAAGACAACGAAAATATTAATGTCATTGCTGTTGATATTAAAGGAGCAAGAATGTGGCGAGGAGCTACTGACTCATTTAATTTAGGATTAAAAAACATTGCTTTTGTGCGAACAATGATCGACAACAGTCCTTTTTGTTTTGGCGAAAACGAAATATCAGAAATTTGGATTACATTTCCTGACCCACAATTAGGACATAAAAAAAGAATAAAAAAAAGACTTACTTCTGCTACGTTTCTTACTCGCTATCAATCTTTTTTAATTGATAACGGGGTCATAAATTTAAAAACCGATGACGACACCCTTTACAATTATACAAAAAATATAATAATAAAAAATAATTTGGAATTGATAATCGACACAGACGATTTATATAATTCGGAATATTATACCGATATTTTAACAATTAAGACACATTACGAAAAAATGTGGAATAAAGAAAATAAAACTATAAAATATCTAAAATTTCTATTACCTAAGAACAGAAAAATCGAAGAATTAGAATTAGAAATTGAAGATTAAAAGATTAATCTTCTTCTTCATAAATTTTTATATTATCAACATAAAAAGTTGCAGAAGAATTCGCAGAAGCAGAACCAATAAATCTGATTGCCACAGAATAATTTCCTTCAGGAATTGAAACGTCTGTTGTTCCGTTAACATTTATTGTGGCAAGAGGATTCGACCAAGTTGCATTTTTAGGAATTCCAGAAGTAATTGAAGAAGTAGAATATAAAACTTCCATTTTACAAGTAGATGCATTCATAGCAAATGTTTCAAAAGAAAATCTTGCTTTATTCGGAATACTCATTTCAGGAAGTACCAACCAAGTAGTATCAATTGGACTTTCATTTTTAATTTTAGCAGCAGGATTACCTCCGTTAATAGCTGCAATAGTCCATTTATTTGCCGAAGAATTGCTAATATTTATCCAACCATCCAATGAAAATTCTGACCCAACAGTTTGCGAATCAAAATTTTCGGTAAATAAGTCAAGAGTTTCTCCGCAACGTAATTTATTTAAAACCACTTCATTATCATTTCGTAAAATTAATTGGAAATTATTATTGTATTTCGATAAAATTCCAATAATATAGCCTTTTCCCTCAGGAATTATGTTTGAGGCAAAATTTGCATAACCACTAGTTCTCACAATTAAAGTTCCCGAAACACCACAAGCTTCTAAAAGTCGATCAGTACCTGAGGAATTTTCTTCAGCATATATTTTACCAACTTCATCGGCAACAAATTCAACATTTTCTAATTTCACTAATCTGCAAACCAACTCATCATTAACATTTGTACCTTCAACCGAAATAGGTGTAACATTACATTTATTTGCAATTTTTAAAATATTTTTATCTACATCAATAGAATCAATTTGCTTAATTCCGTGATAATCGCTAAGAATGGTATTTTTCAGATTTATACGGATAGAATCGCCAACATATAAGCCGGTACTATTTCCACTTGGACAAATAATTCTAAGATTAATACCGTATTCAGAGTCTTGAGCATAAACAGATTTATAAAGATTTCCTGTTTTATCGTCTGCACTAACAGTTACATAAACAAAAATATCCGATTTAAATTTATATGGAGTATTATTATTTGAAAAAACGCTGTCAATATAATAATGATTATAAACATTTGAAAGAGAACTTACTAAGCCAACAGGATTATCGGTATATAAATTTTCTTCAAAATCACGTTGAAAACAACCTGAAAAAAATATAATAACAGAAAAAACAACAGATATTATTAATGAAGATTTATGTATTTTCATATTGAAATATAAATATGTTACAAAGATATAAATTTTTCACAACATATCATAAAGAATAAAAAAAATTTAAAAAAAGTTTTATATTTGGAAAAAGAATAGAATGATAATAGATAAATTTCTAGATTATTTGCTTTTTGAAAAACGTTATTCTCAAAAGACGGTAACTTCCTATGAAATAGATTTATTACAATTCTGTAAGTTCATTATTCCGGAAGAAAATACTGAGTCTGTTGACGACAATGTTTTTTTTGAAAAATTCACATATAATAATATACGTAATTGGATAATATCATTAAAAAAAGACAATTATAATTCCCGTTCAATAAACAGAAAAATATCATCTTTAAAAAGTTTAATAAAATATTGTCGAAAAAAAGGAGAAGGCAAATATCAATTAAAAGACAATCCATTAGAAAAAATATCGACATTAAAAACTGAAAAACGATTACCTGAATATGTTCGAAAATCACAGACCGACAAATTTGAAGACGAAGCGAGCACAATTTTCACAGAAGATTTTTCTGGTACAAGAGACAGATTTATAATAGAATTACTATATAATACAGGTATAAGAAGAGCAGAGTTAGTATCTTTAAAACACAAAGATATAGATCTAGAAACAAAAACGATAAAAGTATTAGGAAAAAGGAACAAAGAGCGAATAATTCCCATAAATAACTTCATATATAATTTATATTCAGAGTATTGTGAAAAGAAAAAAGAAAAAGGTTTTTTATACAATATAAATAGTTCGTTAATCGTTACTGACAAAGGATTAAAGTTATATCCAGAATTTGTAAATAATAAAGTAAAATATTATTTATCTATGGTTACAGAAATAAGTAAAAAGAGTCCACATATATTACGACATAGCTTTGCTACACAGATGTTAGAAAATGGTGCTGACATAAATGCCATAAAAGAGATATTAGGGCATGCAAATTTATCTGCTACCCAAATATACACACACAACACATTAACAAAAATCAAACAGATATATAAACAAGCGCATCCGCGTTCATAAAAAAGAAAGGAAACATTAATATGGAAATTAACATTAAATCATTACATTTTGATGCAGACAAAAAATTAATAGACTTTATCAATTCAAAAGTATCAAAGTTATCACAATTTGCAGATAACATCATAGACGTAGAGGTATCATTAAAATTAGAAAAGTCTGATGTAAATGAAAATAAAACAGTAGAAATCATAGTAAACATTCCAAAAATTACAGGAGTATTCTCAAAGAAAAACGCAAAAAGTTTTGAAGAAGCAACAGACTTATGTGTTGAAGCTTTAAAAAATCAAATAAAAAAAGAAATAGGAAAACTGCGCAGTTAAAAATAAAAAACAAAAAAATTAAAAAAAGTTAAAAAAATTTTGAAAATATAAAAAAATGAATTATCTTTGCACTCTCAAAATACAAAAGAGAAGTACAATGAATTAATGAAATACATTTATTAAAGAGATGCCGATGTAGCTCAGCAGGTAGAGCAGCTGATTTGTAATCAGCCGGTCGTTGGTTCGAGTCCGACCATCGGCTCTTAATAAAGGGGGAGAGTACCAGAGTGGCCAAATGGGGCAGACTGTAAATCTGTTGACGTACGTCTTCGGTGGTTCGAATCCATCCTCTCCCACGCACAAGCGGGAGTAGCTCAGTTGGTAGAGCATCAGCCTTCCACGCTGAGGGTCGCGAGTTCGAGTCTCGTCTCCCGCTCTAAATGTGCCAATGTAGCTCAGGGGTAGAGCACTTCCTTGGTAAGGAAGAGGTCATGGGTTCAATTCCCATCATTGGCTCATAACTGTGTATAATTACAAAAGATAAAAATAAAATTTAAAATAATTTAACTTTAATAATTTTAAGCTATGGCTAAAGAAACATTTAAAAGAGATAAACCTCACGTAAATATTGGTACTATTGGACACGTAGACCACGGAAAGACCACATTAACATCAGCAATAACGGTGGTATTGGCAAAAAAAGGGTTATCACAAGTAATAAGCTTCGATGCAATCGATAATGCACCTGAAGAAAAAGAAAGAGGTATAACCATTAATACGGCACACGTAGAATATCAAACAGTGAATCGTCACTATGCACACGTTGACTGCCCGGGTCACGCTGACTATGTAAAAAACATGGTTACTGGTGCTGCTCAAATGGACGGTGCAATTTTAGTTGTAGCTGCAACAGACGGACCAATGCCACAAACACGTGAACATATCCTTTTAGCACGTCAAGTAAATGTTCCGAAAATTGTTGTGTTTTTAAATAAAGTTGATAGCGTAGATGATGAAGAATTACTAGACTTAGTAGAAATGGAAGTACGTGAATTACTAAGTTTCTATGAATTTGACGGTGACAATAGCCCTATAATCAGAGGTTCTGCATTAGGAGCATTAAATGGTGAAGCAAAATGGGAAGAAAAAGTTATGGAATTGATGGACGCAGTTGACAATTGGATTCCAATTCCTCCACGTGACAATCAAAAACCATTCTTAATGCCAGTAGAAGACGTATTCTCAATATCAGGTCGTGGTACAGTAGCAACAGGTAGAATTGAAACCGGAGTTGTTCACACTGGAGAAGAAGTACATATTATTGGTCTTGGTGAAGACGCAAAGAAAACAGTAGTTACAGGAGTAGAAATGTTCCGTAAAATATTGGATCAAGGTGAAGCAGGTGATAACGTTGGTTTATTATTAAGAGGTATTGATAAAGACGAAGTAAAACGTGGTCAAGTAATAGCAAAACCTGGAACAATAAAACCACACACAAAATTCAAAGCTGAAATCTATGTTTTGAAAAAAGAAGAAGGTGGTCGTCATACTCCATTCCACAATCACTATCGTCCTCAATTTTTCTTGAGAACATTAGATATTACCGGAGAAATATCATTACCTGAAGGAGTACAAATGGTAATGCCGGGTGATAATGTAACAATATCAGTTGAATTGATATACCCAGTAGCATTAAATCTAGGATTGAGATTCGCAATTAGAGAAGGCGGAAGAACAGTAGGAGCCGGTCAAATAACAGAAATTGTTGAATAATATAAATATTTAAAGTAGGGTAAATAAAAATTTATCCTACTTTAACCTTACGGGTGTAGCTCAGTTGGTAGAGCATCGGTCTCCAAAACCGAGTGTCGTGCGTTCGAGTCGTACCTCCCGTGCAATATTATAAAAATGAATAAAATTAAACTATATTTTATTGACACCTATACCGAACTTGTTCATAAAGTAACATGGCCTAAATGGTCAGAATTACAAACAAGCGGAATAGTTGTAATGGTTGCTTCCTTAATATTCGCTATTTTAGTTTTCGTTATGGATATTGCATTAAAATTCTTAATGGAACTTATTTATAGTATTTTTTAATATTAAACCAAAAAAAAGTTGGTATGTCAGAGGAAAAAAATAAAATGGAAAAGAAATGGTATGTTGTCAGAGCATTAAGTGGCAAAGAAAATCAAGTTAAAGAAAGATTAATAAACGAGATTGCCAAAGCCGGATTAAGCGATGCAATACCACAAGTAATAATACCAACAGAAAAAGTATACCAAATTCGTAAAGGGAAACCTTTTCATAAGGAAAAAAACCTATTTCCGGGTTACATATTAGTATATACAACTTTAGCCGGTGAAATAAAGTTATTTATAAAAAGTATAAACGGAGTAGTTGGTTTTCTAGGCGAAAAAAATGGTAAAATAGACCCATTAAGAGAAGAAGAAGTTACAAGGATTTTGGGGAAAATGGACGAATTATCAGAAACAGAAGAAGAAATCAGTGACCCATTCATCGTTGGAGAACCGATCAAAGTTATTGATGGTGCATTTTGCGGACTTAATGGCTACGTAAAAGAAGTGAACGAAGCAAGAAAACGGTTAATAGTAGAGGTAAAAATATTTGAGAGAAATGTACCGTTGGAATTAAAGTTCATTCAAGTAGAAAAAAATAATTTTTAAAACTTAAAAAAAAATTATGGCAAAACAAATAGGTGGTTTTATAAAGCTACAAATTAAAGGTGGTGCTGCGTCACCAAATCCTCCAATAGGTCCTGCTTTAGGGTCAAAAGGGTTAAATTTGATGGAGTTCTGTAAGCAATTTAACGGAAGAACTCAGGATTTAGCAGGAAAGGTTTTACCTGTAATAATAACATATTACAGCGATAAATCTTTTGACTTTATCGTAAAAACACCTCCTGTTGCTGTACAATTAATGGAAATGTCAAAAATTCAAAAAGGTTCTGCTGAACCTAATAGAAATAAAGTCGGCTCCGTTACATTGGAACAAGTAAAAACAATTGCAGAAGGCAAAATGGTAGATATGAATGCCTTTACATTGGATTCTGCAATGTCAATGGTGGCAGGAACAGCGAGAAGTATGGGGATCACGGTAAAAGGCGAATCACCAAATAACAAATAATAAAGCATTTTTTGAAATGGCACAAATTAGCAAAAAAAGAAAAGAAGCTTTAGCAAAAGTTGAAAAGAGCAAAAAATACGACATTGTAGAAGCAAGCAAATTAGTAGGTGAAATATCATATACAAAATTTGATGCATCTGTTGATATTGATGTTCGTTTAGGAGTAGATCCTCGTAAAGCCAATCAAATGGTAAGAGGTATTACAACTTTACCACACGGTACAGGAAAAACTGTAAGAGTATTGGTATTATGTACTCCCGACAAAGAACAAGAAGCAAAAGATGCAGGAGCAGACTATGTCGGATTGGATGATTATATCGATAAAATATCAAAAGGTTGGACAGATGTTGATATAATAATTACAATGCCACAAGTAATGGCAAAAATCGGAAAATTGGGTAGAATATTAGGACCTCGCGGTTTAATGCCAAACCCAAAAACTGGAACCGTTACAATGGAAATTGGTAAAGCTATTGAGGATGTTAAAAAAGGTAAAATTGATTTCAAAGTTGACAAATACGGAATTATACATGCCGGTATAGGAAAAGTATCTTTCAGTGCAGATAAAATTGTTGATAATGCAAACGAATTATTGCAAACAATCATCAAATTAAAACCTGTTGCTGCAAAAGGCACATACATAAGAAGCATATATTTATCAAGTACAATGAGTCCTGGAATCGAAATAGACCCTAAATCTATTAATTAGTAATAAAATTTGCTTATTATGAAAAAAGAAACAAAAAACACACTCATAGATAATTTAAAAACAACAATCGGTAAATACAACCATTTTTATTTGGCTGATATTTCAGGATTAAATGCTCAACAAACATTTGAGTTAAGGAAAAAATGTTTTGAAAAAGACATTGAACTGATAGTTGTAAAAAATACTTTCTTCAAGAAAGCATTAGAACAAATAGATAATAAATACGAAGGACTATATTGTTCTTTAATAAATAATTCATCAGTATTTTTCTGTAATACAGCAAACGTACCTGGTAAATTAATAAAAGAACTTAATCAAAAAAGCGACAAACCATTATTTAAAGCTGCTTATGTAGAAGAATCCATATTTGTTGGACAAGAACAATTAGAAGCATTAGCAACTCTTAAATCAAAAGAAGAACTTGTTGGAGATATTATCTTATTGTTACAATCACCGATGAAGACAGTTGTTGGACAACTTCAATCAGGAAAAAATACAATAGCAGGTGTTGTAAAAACATTGCAAAATAGAGAAAATTAATAAAGTAAAAAAACAATTAAAAAAAAATTAGTATGTCAGATATAAAAAAATTAGCAGAAGAGTTAGTTAATTTAACTGTTAAAGAAGTTAATGAGTTAGCAACAATATTAAAAGAAGAATACGGTATTGAACCAGCAGCAGCAGCAGTAGCAGTAGCAGCAGGTCCAGTTGCAGGTGTAGAAGCTGCAGCAGAAAAAACCGAATTTGATGTAATTTTAAAAAGTGCAGGTGCTCAAAAATTACAAATAGTTAAATTAGTAAAAGAACTTACAGGATTAGGATTAAAAGAAGCTAAAGAATTAGTTGATAGCGCTCCTAAACCAATCAAAGAAGGAATTCAAAAGGATGAAGCTAACGCACTAAAATCTCAATTAGAAGAAGCAGGTGCTGAAGTTGAGCTTAAATAACAAACATAGTTATTAATAATTAGGATTAAAACCCTTTCTAAGGGTTTTAGTCCTTTCGTTGTTATTCCTTAGTTCTTAAAATAAATAAAACAATGGCTGAAAATAAAAATCAAAGAATAAATTTTTCATTAACTAAACAAAATTTTAGTTACCCGGATTTTTTGGAAATCCAAATAAAATCATTTCAAGACTTTTTTCAATTAGACTCTACTGCTGAAGAAAGAAAAAAAGAAGGACTATATAAAGTCTTCCAAGAAGCATTCCCTATAACAGATACAAAAAATATGTATTTGTTAGAGTTCTTAGACTATTCAATAGAACACCCAAGATATTCAATAGAACAATGCATTGAACGTGGTCTTACTTATTGTGTTCCATTAAAGGTCAGACTACGTCTTTCTTGTACAGATACAGAACATGAAGAATTCGAAACTACAATACAGGAAGTTTGGTTTGGACAAATACCATATATGACTCCAAGTGGAACATTTGTGTTTAACGGAGCAGAAAGAATAATAGTTTCTCAGTTACATAGATCTCCCGGAGTATTTTTCAGTAAAACAATAAGCCCAAATAGTATCAACGCAAAACTCTATTCTGCTAGAATTATACCATTTAAAGGTTCTTGGATAGAATTCGTTACAGATACACATAATATTCTTTATGCTTATATTGACAGAAAGAAAAAAGTTCCTATTACTATTTTATTAAGAGCCATTGGTTATGAAAACGATAAAGATATACTAGAAATTTTTGATTTGGCTGAAGAAGTAAAAGTTACTAAAGCCGGATTTAAAAAATGTATAGGAAAAAAACTCGCTGCACGTGTTGTTCAAATTAAATATGAAGAATTTGTTGATGAAGATTGTGCAGAAGTAAACTTAGTACCTCGCCATGAAATTATTGTAGATAGAGACGTTATTATTGAAGAAAGCCACTATGAAAAAATATCAGACGCAGGAATAAAAACAATCTTACTATACAAAGAAAATACTGAAACGGAAAATACTGATTACAGTATCATCTTCAATTCGTTGGAAATAGATACTTGTAATACTCAAAAAGACGCATTTATTTATATTTATCGTCAATTGAGAGGTATTGAACCGCCAGATGAAGCAACAGCAAGAGAACTATTGAACAATATGCTGTTCTCAGATAAACGATATGATTTAGGAGACGTTGGCCGTTTTAAATTAAATAATAAATTAGGACTAAATATTCCTGAAACAGAAAAAGTTCTCACAAAAGAAGATATTATTGCAATTATTAAATATTTGGTAGATTTATTTAACTCAAAAGTTGAAGAAGATGATATTGACCACTTAAGCAACCGTAGAGTACGTACTGTTGGAGAACAACTGGCAAACTTGTTTAGCGTAGGCTTCTCAAGAATGTCTCGTACAATAAAAGACCGAATGAATATTAGAGACAATGAAATGTTTAAACCCGCTGACCTTATTAATGCAAAAACATTAGCATCGGTTTTAAATACTTTCTTTGGTACAAACCAATTGTCTCAGTTTATGGATCAAATAAATCCATTAGCAGAAATAACACATAAAAGAAGACTTTCTGCTTTAGGCCCCGGCGGTTTATCTCGTGAAAGAGCTGGTTTCGAAGTTCGTGACGTTCACTATACTCATTACGGACGTTTGTGCCCTATAGAAACTCCAGAAGGACCAAATATCGGATTAATATCTTCACTTTGCGTTTATGCAAAAATAAATTCTTTAGGATTTATCGAAACTCCATATAGAAAAGTAAATGATAGATTAGTTAATTTTAATGACATATCTTACTATGGAGCAGAAGAAGAAGAAAGTAATAAAATCGTTCAAGCAAATGCAAAAGTTGACGAAAATGGAACTTTTTTATCAAATAAAGTAAAAGCAAGAGATAAAGGAGATTTTATTGTAACTGCTCCTGAAAATATTCATTTGATGGATATAGCTCCAAATCAAATTGCTTCAATAGCAGCTTCGTTAATCCCTTTCTTGGAACACGATGATGCTAACAGAGCATTGATGGGATCTAACATGATGCGTCAAGCAGTACCACTTCTACGTCCCGAAGCACCAATTGTTGGTACAGGAATTGAAGCAGCTGTAGCTCAAGATTCAAGAAATCTGTTGCTGGCTGAAGGAAGCGGAATTGTAGAATATGTAGATGCAAAAACTATTAAAATCAGATACAATAGAAAAGAAGAAGAAAATTTTGTTTCTTTTACTGACAACTTGAAGATTTATAACATACCAAAATTTAGAAAAACCAATCAAAATACCTGCGTTAATTTACGTCCAATTGTAAGAAAAGGAGATAAAGTAGTAAAAGGTACTATCCTTACTGATGGTTATGGCACAAGCAACGGAGAACTAGCTCTTGGAAAAAATTTAAAGGTTGCTTTCATGCCTTGGAAAGGTTATAATTTTGAAGATGCTATTGTACTAAACGAAAAAGTCGTAAAAGAAGATACTTTCACTTCAATACATATATCTGACTACCAATTAGAAATTAGAGAAACAAAACGTGGAATGGAAGAATTAACATCCGATATTCCAAACGTTAGCGAAAATGCAACTAAAGACCTTGACAGAAACGGTATCATCAGAATAGGTGCACATATTAAACCTGGGGACATAATGATTGGGAAAATTACTCCAAAAGGAGAAACAGACCCATCTCCAGAAGAAAAATTACTTCGTGCAATCTTTGGAGATAAAGCAACAGATACGAAAGACGCATCTTTAAAAGCATCTCCATCAATTAACGGCGTTGTTATCGACACAAAATTGTTCTCAAAAGCAATTAAAGATAAAAAAACAAAAAATCAAGACGCACAATTGATAGAACAAGTTGAGGAAGATTTTAACAAAAAAAATGAAGCATTATGTGTAATTCTACGAGATAAATTATTTGTATTATTAAACGGTAGAATATCACAAGGCATTAAAGATATTTATGATAATATCATTATTCCAAAAGGAACAAAACTTACTCAAAAAATTTTGGGAGATATAGATTACACAATTGTTAATCCTTATAATTGGACTACAAATAGTGAAAAGAACGAAACTATTGTAAAAATTATTTTTAATTTCATAATAGAATATAAAAAACTTGATGCTGAATTAAGACGCAAGAAAAATGCAATATTAGTTGGAGACGAACTACCAAACGGTATCATCCAAATGGCAAAAGTTTATTTAGCAAGCAAACGCTGCATAAAAGTTGGAGATAAACTAGCAGGACGACACGGAAATAAAGGTATTTTGGCAAAAATAGTTCGTCAAGAAGATATGCCATTCCTTGAAGATGGTTCACCTGTAGATATAGTATTAAATCCATTGGGTGTGCCTTCTCGTATGAACTTAGGACAGATCTATGAAACCGTATTGGGATGGGCAGGTCAAGTTTTAGGTTGTACATTTGCTACTCCTATCTTTGATGGTGCAAGCATAGAAGAAATTAACAACTATACAGATAAAGCAGGTATTCCTAAATTCGGTCAGGTATATTTATATGATGGAGGTACAGGAGAACGCTTCGACCAACCTGCAACTGTTGGAGTTATATATATGCTAAAATTAGGTCACATGGTTGAAGATAAAATGCACGCAAGGTCAATTGGACCATATTCTTTAATTACACAACAACCATTGGGCGGTAAAGCACAATTCGGAGGACAACGTTTTGGAGAAATGGAAGTATGGGCATTGGAAGCATTCGGTGCAGCTAATATTTTACAAGAAATATTGACAATAAAATCAGATGACGTTGTTGGTAGAGCTAAAACTTATGAAAGTATTGTTAAAGGAGATCCAGAAGTTGAAAGAGGATTACCAGAATCATTTAACGTGCTTTTATATGAATTAAGAGGCTTGTGCTTGAGAATTGATTTAGAATAAAATAATTAATACAATAATAATATTATGTCTTTTAGAAAAGATAATTATAAAAATAATAGTAAAAGTAATTTTACAAAAATAACAATTAGTTTAGCCTCACCTGAAACTATCCAAGGAAGTTCATCTGGTGAAGTTACTAAACCCGAAACAATAAATTACAGAACATATAAACCGGAAAGAGACGGTTTGTTCTGTGAAAAAATATTTGGACCTGTAAAAGACTACGAATGTAATTGTGGAAAATATAAACGTATAAGATACAAAGGCCTTATATGCGACAGATGCGGTGTTGAAATTACCGAAAAAAAAGTGAGAAGAGAAAGAATGGGACACATAAAATTAGAAATCCCAGTTGCTCATATTTGGTATTTTAAAACTCTTCCTAGCAAAATCGGTTACTTATTGGGATTACCAGGCAAAAAATTAGAAGCTGTAATTTATTACGAAAGATATATCGTTTTAAATCCTGGCGTTATGGCAGATAAAAATATGAGTGCCCCATTAGAACCTTTGGAAAAAATGGATCTATTGAGCGAAGAAGAATATATCGAAGTAATGAATACTCTTCCTAAAGATAATGCATTATTGGATAATTCCGACCCAAATAAATTTATTGCTAAAATTGGCGCAGAAGCTATTTATGACTTGCTAGCAGAAATTGATATCGACAAATTATCATACGAATTAAGACATTCAGCAAGCAATGAAAATTCTCAACAAAGAAAAAACGAAGCTCTAAAACGTTTGAATGTTGTTGAAGCTTTCCGTCAATCTAAAGGAAAAAACAGACCAGAATGGATGATAGTAAAAATCATTCCTGTAATTCCTCCAGAACTTAGACCTTTAGTAGCTCTCGACGGTGGACGTTTTGCTTCATCTGACTTAAACGACCTTTATAGAAGAGTTATTATTAGAAATAACAGATTACGCAAGATGCTTGTAATTAAAGCTCCTGAAGTAATCCTTCGTTCAGAAAAACGTATGCTTCAAGAAGCTGTTGATTCTTTATTTGATAACTCACGTAAAGCTACAGCAGTAAAAGTTGATTCAAACAGACCTTTAAAATCTTTGAGCGACAGTTTAAAAGGAAAACAAGGACGATTTCGTCAAAACTTACTAGGTAAAAGGGTTGACTTCTCGGCACGTTCGGTTATCGTTGTTGGTCCTGAATTAAAAATGCACGAATGCGGTATGCCAAAAGATATGGCAGCAGAACTTTTCAAACCATTCATTATCCGTAAGATAATTGAAAGAGGTATTGTTAAGACTGTTAAATCTGCTAAAAAAATGGTAGAAAGAAAAGATCCTGTAATCTGGGACATTCTTGAAAACATTCTTAAAGGACACCCAATATTATTAAACCGTGCTCCTACCCTACACAGACTTGGGATACAGGCTTTCCAACCTAAATTAATTGAAGGGAAAGCAATTCAACTTCACCCATTGGTATGTACAGCTTTCAACGCCGACTTCGATGGTGACCAAATGGCAGTGCACTTACCTTTAGGAAATGCAGCAATAATTGAAGCACAAGTATTAATGTTGGCTTCTCACAATATCTTAAATCCCGCAAATGGTGCTCCTATCACTGTTCCTTCTCAGGATATGGTTTTAGGGTTATACTACATCACAAAAATTAAAAAAGGATTAATAGGAGAAGGAAAACGTTTTTATTCACCTGAAGAAGTTATTATCGCTCTTAACGAAAAAAAACTTGCATTACACTCAGAAATTGAAGTTTTTACTTGCGATGGCTTGGATAGTGAAGGAAATGAAATTATTAAATTAATTAAAACATCTGCAGGAAGAATATTATTTAATCAAGTAGTTCCAAAAGAATATGGATTTATTAATATATTACTTACCAAAAAAACATTAAGAGATATTATTGGTAATTTGGTAACTAAATGCGGAACTGCAAAAACAGCACAATTCCTTGACGATATCAAAGATTTAGGATATTACCACGCTTTCAGAGGTGGACTTTCTTTTAATCTATCAAATGTTATCATTCCTGAAAAGAAGGCCGAATTAATAGCAAACGGAGATGCACAAATCGAAGAAATATTATTCAATTATAATAATGGTTTTATTACCGACAAAGAACGTTACAATCAAGTAATTGACGTTTGGACTAACATCAATGCAAGATTGAGCGGCGAAGTGATGAAAACATTATCAAGCGATGACCAAGGATTTAATCCTGTATATATGATGTTGGATTCCGGAGCCCGTGGTTCTAAGGAACAGATTTCACAGCTTTGCGGAATGAGAGGATTGATGGCAAAACCACAAAAATCAGGTAGCGGAGTAAGCGAAATTATTGAAAACCCAATTTTATCAAATTTTAAAGAAGGTTTGTCAATTTTAGAGTATTTCGTTTCTACCCACGGTGCAAGAAAAGGGTTAGCCGATACCGCTCTTAAAACTGCCGATGCAGGATATTTAACAAGAAGACTTGTAGACGTATCTCATGACGTTATTATTACTGAAGAAGATTGCGGAACATTAAGAGGATTAACTGCTACAGAATTGAAAAATTCAAATGAAGAAGTTATCGAATCCTTATATGAAAAAATATTAGGACGAGTAAGTGTAGAAACTATAAAACACCCACAAACAAACGAAATAATTGTATCTTCTGGAGAAGAAATTACTGAAGAAATCGCAAAGATAATTGAAGAATCTCCAATAGAAAAAGTAGAAATACGTTCAGTACTAACTTGCGAATCAAGAAAAGGCGTTTGTGAAAAATGTTACGGAAGAAACTTAGCAACACATAAAATGGTTCAAACCGGTGAAGTTGTTGGTGTTATTGCAGCACAATCAATTGGTGAACCTGGTACTCAGCTTACTTTACGTACATTCCACATGGGGGGGGTTGCCGGAAATATCACTGGTGAATCTTCTATTATTGCAAAATATGAAGGTATCGTAGAATATGAAGAAACAAGGTTTGTTACTCATAAAGAAGATAACGGAAAAATTGTTGATATTGTAGTTAACCGTATGGCTGAACTTAAAATATTAGACTCTAACACCAGAAATCTTGTCTTCCACAAACCTATTCCTTATGGATCAAAATTATTCTACAAAAATGGAGATACCGTAAAAAAAGGAGATGTAATTTGCGAATGGGACTTATATAACATCGTTATTATATCTGAGTGGTCTGGAAAGATGGAATTGGAAAATATTGTTGAAGGTATAAATTTAAAAATTGAAACCGATATTCAAACAGGAAATCAAGAAAGAATTATTGTTGAAACAAAAGATAAAACAAGAATTCCTGTTGCAAAAATTGTCGGAAATGACGGTGATGTTTTAGGTTCTTACAACTTACCAGTAGGTGCACGTCTTTTTGATTATGATAAGAAAAAACAAAAAAAATTCCAAATTCAAGCTGGGGATATTTTAATAAAAATGCCAAGAATAGTAAGTAAGGGTGGTGATATCACCGGAGGTCTTCCTCGTGTTACAGAATTATTCGAAGCAAGAAATCCTTCTAACCCAGCAATAGTTTCTGAAATCGATGGTGAAGTAAAATTCGGAAGATTGGTACGTGGTAACAGAGAAATCACTATTCAATCAAAAGAAGGTTCTGTAAAAAAACATTTGGTTCCACTTGTAAAACAAATATTGGTTCAACCAAACGACTATATTAAAGCAGGAACACCATTAATTGACGGTGCAATAACTCCTTCTGATATTTTGGCAATTAAAGGTCCAACAGCTGTTCAAGAATATTTGGTTAACGAAATTCAAGACGTTTACCGTTTACAAGGTGTAAAAATTAATGATAAACATTTTGAAACAATCGTTCGTCAAATGATGAGAAAAGTTGAAATTGAAAACCCTGGTGATACTCAATTCCTTGAAAAACAAATTGTTGACAAATGGGATTTTAGAGAAGAAAATGACAGAATTTTTGATAAAAAAATTGTTGAAGATCCAGGAGATTCTGAAACCTTATTTGCTGGTGAAATGATTACTTACCGTAGATACCGTGACGAAAATTCTCAACTAAAGAGAAAAGACTTAAAATTAGTTCAAATTCGTGACGCCGTACCTGCAACATCAACACAAATATTACAAGGTATTACAAAAGCAGCTCTTCAAACTCACAGCTTTATGTCTGCTGCTTCGTTCCAAGAAACTACAAAAGTTCTTAATGAAGCTGCAATACGCGCAAAATCTGATAACCTCGAAGGTCTAAAAGAAAATGTAATTGTGGGGCACCTTATTCCTGCAGGTACAGGACAAAGAAGATTTCAAGATTTGAGAATAACAAATAAAGAAAAATTGGAACAATTGAAGAAAGCAGCAGAAATAGATTCAGAAACCGAAAATAATAATGACTATGAACAATAATAATAAAAACAATCAAATAAATATTGAACTTACTGAAGAAGTAGGACAAGGAATATACTCAAATTTAGCAGTGATTACTCATTCTACATCTGAATTCATTATTGATTTTATTCGTATTATGCCCGGACTTCCAAAGGCAAAAGTTCAAGAAAGAATTATTTTAACTCCTGAACATGCAAAAAGATTATCTTTTGCTTTACAAGAAAATTTAGCAAAATTTGAAAGCATGAACGGACCTATTAAAGTAAATAACTCTCCTGAAACACCTCCTATTCCTATTAATTTTGGTGGAAAAACCGGAGAAGCTTAAAATTGTTTTTCATAGCTTAATGAAATAGAATTTCGTTTCGTTTGAAATAAAAAAAATAATTTAATTTTATTACCGTAAAAAGTTTAAAATTAAATTATTTTTTTTTATTAAATTCTTATTGACTGTAATTTGTTATCCCAAAAATATGAAACAATTGTTTAATTTGTGCAAAAATAGTTTTTACAATTGTCGTTTGCTTATAATTTTGTCTCCACTAACAGTTATATAATAATATTTTTTTCCTTCTTTAAAAAGACTTATAAATGTATTCTCTGCCTTTGGAATATATGCCTCTATAGCCCCATCACTTTTTAATATATAACTTTGATTTCCAACACAATGAGCTAAAATAAAATCTGATTCTGAAGAGTTAAAAAACGATAGTTTTATAATTTCTGACTGCATTTCTTTAGCAAATATTTTTTCGTAAGAATTATTATATGCTATAATTTTTGTTCCTTCTACAAATAAATATTCTCCTATTTTATCTCCGTCAATGTCGCGAAAATAAAACAAATGATTTTTAGAATATTCCTCTAAATAAATTTTATTTTCTTTTTTGTCTTTTATTCTCAGCTTAACTATTTGTCCTTCCGATGTGGTAAATATCAGTTCTCCTGTGTTCTCTGAAGCAAAAATTTCATTTGACGAAAGACCTTCTTTATAAAAGAATTGTGAAATTAATTCTCCTTGTCGAGTGTACAAATATACATTATAATTATCTTGAACAGATAAATAATCCTTCTTATTAAATACAAAATGCTTCAAAGGCAACAATGCTTGTAATTCTGTTTTTGGCAATCGCCAATCTTTTAAAACTTTTCCATGAATATCAAATAAATATACTGCTAAATTTTTACAAGGAATTGCAATTCTTGCAGTCTTATTGTCTTCATATTTTATTAAAGTCAAGGGTGCGACAGCTTCCGATGGTAATATTATCGGATAATTATCCACAGAATTACCCAAGTGATCAATAAGAAATATTTTTTTCTCTCCTGAAAAAAGATATTGCAATTGACCGTTGTCATAAAAATCAATTTGGAATATTTGACTAGAAATTTTTTCTTCTAACGACTTCTTCCATAATAATACTCCGTTATCATCGATTAAGTATAAATTATAGTCTTCATCTTGAAAAAGATATTCATTTTCTAAATTTTCGTAATTTATTATTTCATAAATTTCCCCTATTAAAGCTGCCGATATTTTACTCTGCCAAAGAACAGATTTTGAATTGCTTTCAGCAGATTTATCAATAAGAAAAATATTATAATAATTATTTCCCGCTTTAGAAATTTCATAGCCGTACTGATATTGTCCACTGCGACTAAAATAAAATAAATTCGCATTTTTAGTAAGATTTTCTGCAAAATTCAGATAGGACTTGTCATTTAGCAAGGTATTATTTCTGATAATATCCAAAAAGTAATGTTTTAAAGCAGTACTGTCTTCCGACAATATTATATAATTGTTATAAAAGCAACAAAAATTAAGTTCATCCAAAGAAAGGAGATTTCCAAAAGAAAATGAAAATTTTTCGGGCAGCTCTATAAAATTTATATTGTTTTTTGCATCGATAGCTAATTTTTCAATACTTATTTCTGAATTTTGTTCTTTTTTGTATTTCTTATTTATTGCGGTTAAGATATTATTCTCGGAATTTTGTAATGAGATACAATCTAAAATTAAAAAAATATCATTTTCTGAATTTACAAAAGCAATCTCTGATTTTGTTTCCTGAATAATAGTACTGATAAAATCTTTTTCTGGATATACAGTTGTATCAGAATTGTATTTTTGAAGTAAAAAAGAATTAACAGATTTTGGAATCATGGAAATTATTTCTAATTCGGAATTATTTGCTTTCAATATATTTTGAAAATATAAATTATTATTATTGTCCAAATAAGAAATGCCATTGCAAAGCAGTATGTCTTTCGAAAAATTTATATCAAATTCCTGCCAGCAATTATGGATTTTGGCCATAAAATCTAAAGCTGTAATATTTTGTGATTCGTTTTGGGAAGAAAGAACCCCAAAATTTATATATAAATTTGCAATTTCATTTTTTCCTGCTGACCTATAAGATTTCGCAAAATTATCATTATGTAAAACATTTGCTGATTCTTCATTTTGAGTGTTAAGAATTTTTTCAGCTAAAGATTTTGAATCACAAATAATCAATAAGGAATTTTTAATAAAAATGTAAAATGTTTTCGGACTCTCCCATTTAATAATTTTAGTATTATTTATTTTAATAATTTGTGCATTATTATTAATATTCAATTTTTTAAATAATTCCTTAAAGAAAGATTTTTCCTTTTTTGCATTAATTTTTAGTATTATTTGTTTTTCAAAAGTATCGGAAGAACGGTATAAGGCAAAAAGAATTTTTTTATTTTTTTCAAGATTTTCTTGTAAAGAGATATTTTTTTCGATACTGTCAATAATTTCAAAGTTTTCGTGGATATCTGCAAAATGTAATTCTTTTTGTAATTCTTGAATTTGAGTATTTGTTTTTATGACATTAAGAAAATCTTCTTTTTTAATAATATCCAAAACTAACAAAGCATCTTCAGCAACAGCTTCAGAAGGTTTTTGAGATACTTCCTTATTATTGTTTTTCAAAAAATATATTGATAAAATGCAAACTACAGATAGAATTGCAAAAGAAACAATATAGATAATTATTTTTTTACTCATTAAAATAATAACGTAAAAAAACATTTAAGAATATAAAATAACAAAAAAAAATGTCCAATTAAGGACATTTTTAAAAAATTTTTGCAAAAACTATTAATGTTTTGCAATTTCTTTATATGCATCAGCATCAAGCAAAACATCAAGTTCGCTTGGGTCACTCATCTCAATTTTAAGTAACCAGCCTTCTCCATAACAGTCATTGTTTAACAATTCTGGACTTTCAAGAACAGCAGGATTAACTTCAAGAATTTTACCACCAACAGGCATAAAAACGTCAGAAACTGTTTTAACTGCTTCTACAGCGCCGAACATTTCTTCTTGACCAATTTCATCACCTTCGCAATCGATATCAACAAAAGAGATATCACCAAGTTCTGAAACTGCAAATGCGGTAAGACCTACATAAGCATATTTACCTTCAACACGAATCCATTCGTGTGATTTAGCATACTTTAAATTATTTGGAATATTCATATTAAAAAATTTTAAGATTAAAATTATGCACCTAAAGTTGCAACCATAACTGCTTTGATAGTGTGCATACGATTTTCAGCTTCGTCAAAAACTATTGAATTTTTCGATTCAAAAACTTCTTCTGTAACTTCAACACCGTCGAGACCGAATTGTTTGTGAACATCACGACCAACTTGTGTTTCCAAGTTATGATATGCAGGTAAACAATGCATAAATTTACAATTTGGATTACCTGTAAGTTCCATAGCTTTTTTATTTACTTGATATGGTTTTAAAAGTTTAATTCTTTCTGCCCAAACTTCTGCTGGTTCTCCCATAGAAACCCAGACGTCTGTATATAGAAAATCACAACCTTTAGCACCTTCTTCAACGCTTTCTGTAAGAGTTATTTTAGCACCTGTTTCTTTAGCAATTTCTCTACATGTAGCAACAAGTCCTTCTTCTGGCCACAAAGATTTTGGAGCAACAGCTCTGAAATCCATACCCATTTTTGCAGCACCAACCATAAGAGAATTTCCCATATTATTACGAGCATCACCAAAATAAGCAAAAGTAACTTTATTTAACGGTTTATCGATATGTTCTCTCATTGTTAAGAAGTCTGCCAATATTTGAGTTGGGTGGAATTCTGTTGTTAAACCGTTCCATACTGGAACACCGGCATATTCAGCCAATTCTTCAACTATGCTTTGTGCATAACCACGATATTCGATACCGTCATACATACGTCCGAGTACGCGTGCTGTATCTTTCATTGATTCTTTTACGCCAATTTGAGAACCAGTAGGACCTAGATATGTAACATGAGCTCCTTGATCTAAGGCTGCAACTTCAAAAGCACATCTAGTACGAGTTGATGTTTTTTCAAATATCAAAGCAATATTTTTGCCTTTTAATCTTGGTTGTTCTGTACCTGTGTATTTTGCTCTTTTTAGTTCTAACGCTAAATCCAAGAAATATTCTATTTCTTTTGGTGTGAAATCTAATAATTTCAAGAAATTTCTATTTTTTAAATTAAATGCCATAATGTTATTTTTTACAAAGATAATATTTTTATAATATTTTTTATGCTTTTTTGCTTTTTTTAATAAACTAACAATGGTATTTGATTTGATGGTTATTTGAAACGCTATGATGCTAAGTATTTGAAATTATTGTCTGGCAAATCCAACAGTTCCTTTTTGATCTAATAAATATTGCTAGTAGCTGTTCCTCTTCCTAATATTAGAAAAGGCAAAATTATATTAGCTATTTTTATGGTTTTTTAATATTGAAAAGTAATTCAAACAAATAATTTTCTTTATTCTACAATTATTTTTTCTGTAATTACTTCTCCGTCTGTTGTTGTAATTATAGCAAAATATATTCCTTTTGCCCAGAGTTCGGTATTTATTTTTATTTCTGTTTCACCCTGGCAATTTATATTGTATAGCAAGTTACCATTAATACCGATTATCTCAATTTTTTCTACTGGCAATGTCGCCTTTATGCTAAAATTGGATTTTGCAGGATTTGGAGATATTACAATTTCTTTTTCTGTAATATTTTCCTGAATGTTTATGAGTACAGAATCAATAATATTAATTTTTATATTCTTGCTATAATTGCCAAGATTTACTGTAAGTATTTCTGTGCCAAAGCTTAGTAAGGTAGCGTTTTCGTTATTGAAACTTACTTTGCCGAATGCTTCATTCCAGCTTACATTATTTTCGAGCCCTACTGTGAAATCGCTTGTAACACTATCAACATGGTTATAGTTTTCTTCGTCTTCAAAATGCAGATAAACCGGTGTAGCAGCCACTAATGCCATGCTGTCGTTTTCCAAGCCTAAAGGAATTGGGTAACGTCCTTCTGCGTAAGACCAACCGTCACCTAGCATTGCCTGCAATTCGGGGCT
>CAZBPT010000028.1:0-27785 GCA_964493875.1 uncultured Bacteroidales bacterium
CGGAATGTATTTTCTTAATATTTACATTGAAAATCAGCAACTTGTAACAACAAAATTTGTAAAAGAGTAATTTTTTATTACCTGAGTTACAACTCAGAAAACAGTTTTAAAACATTCAGAAAAGCAATTTATAATTTCTCAAATATTAAATTACAAAAAGAGTCCCAGGAAATATTTTTTTCCACAAGATTATCTTCCGGAGAAATAATTAAATACTTCATATTTGCATTAATAGCAGCTTTGCCATCTGTTAAGAATTTATCTCCAACCACCAAAACGTTTTCCGCTTTCACATTCATATTATCGGCAAGTTTTAAAAGGGCTTGCGGATTCGGTTTCAAAGCTCCAAAATCTTCTGAACAATAACAGTCAATATTGCTATCAATTTTTATTGCTTTTAATCGCTCTTTTGCAAAAGGATAATCAGATAAAATTGCCATTTTAATATTTTTTTCAGACAATTTATCAAAGATCTGAGATACATTTTTTCGCGCAGAAACATGTCTCGACAATGCTTTAATAAATGATTTCATATATTTTTCAAAATACCATTTATAAGCCTCATCAATGTTATTGTTATTTGGGAAAAGCATTTTAAAAAAAGCCGAATAATATTCTTCTCGATTTGAAAAAGAATAATTACGAATTATTCGCCTTACCTTCCTTTCTCTTTTCAATAATTTTAAATCTGTAAGATTATGTAAAATCAAATAATAGGCGAAATGTCGCATATCATATAAAGTGCCGTCAAAGTCAAATATGATTGCATTTATATTATCGATAATATTTTTATCTTTTTCCATGAAAACGCGAAAAACTGATTATTTCAACTTTTTCAGAAGATACTTCATATCGCATTTTTCCTTTACGATTTCCGAAACTTTATCGACAGGAATTCTTTCTTGTTCCATAGTATCTCTGTAACGAATGGTAATGGTATTATCTTCCAAACTTTGATGGTCAACAGTAATACAGAAAGGAGTACCAATTGCATCCATACGGCGATAACGTTTTCCAATAGAATCTTTTTCCTCGTAAACACAATTTATATCAAATTTTAAATCGTCAAGAATTTTACGAGCAAATTCAGGTAAGCCGTCTTTTTTTATCAATGGTAAAATCGCAACTTTAACTGGAGCCAATGCAGGAGGAAATTTCAAAACAACACGAACTTCATTTTCCAAAACTTCTTCTGTATATGCAGCAGAAAGAATTGACAAGAAGGTACGGTCAAGGCCTACAGAGGTTTCTACAACATAAGGAACAAAGCTTTCTTCGGTTTCGTTATCAAAATAGGTAATTTTTTTGCCACTAAATTTTTGATGTTGTGACAAGTCAAAATCCGTACGAGAATGTATTCCTTCCAATTCTTTAAAACCAAATGGAAAATCGAATTCTATGTCATAAGCTGCATTAGCATAATGAGCCAATTTATCGTGTTTGTGCCAACGGTATTTTTCTGGCGAATTAAACATTGCCAGATGCCAATTTAAGCGGCGTTGTTTCCATATTTCAAAAAATTCCAATTCTGTTCCTGGTTTTACAAAATATTGCATTTCCATTTGTTCAAATTCTCGCATACGGAAAATAAACTGACGGGCAACGATTTCATTTCTAAAAGCTTTTCCTATTTGAGCAATACCAAAAGGAAGTTTCATTCTTCCTGTTTTTTGAACGTTCAAATAATTTACAAAAATTCCTTGTGCCGTTTCCGGACGGAGATAAATAGTGTTTGCACCATCAGCAAGAGAGCCGAGTTTAGTGTCAAACATTAAATTAAATTGACGAACTTCTGTCCAATTTTTTGTACCTGAAATCGGGCATACAATATTTTCATCAATAATAATTTGACGGATTTTATCTAAGTCATTATCTTCGAGAGCCTTTACAAAAGAAGATTTAACGCTTTCAATTTTTTGGAGATATTCAAGTACGCGAGGGTTTGTTTGACGGTACATTGTTTCGTCAAAACTTTCGCCAAATCTTTTTTTTGCTTTATCAACTTCCTTGATTACTTTATCGTTAATTTTTTCCAAATAATCTTCAATAAGAACATCAGCACGATATCTTTTTTTTGAATCTTTATTATCAATAAGAGGATCATTAAAAGCATCAACATGACCCGATGCCTTCCAAATAGACGGATGCATAAAAATTGCACTATCAATACCCACAACTTCTTCGTTGAGTTGAGTCATCGCTTTCCACCAATATTCTTTGATATTATTTTTCAGTTCTGAGCCGTTTTGTCCATAATCATAAACAGCACTTAAGCCGTCATATAGCTCCGAAGATTGAAATATAAAACCGTATTCTTTACAATGTGCTATTATTTTTTTAAAAAGTTCTTCTTGTGTCATTTTTATAAATTATTCTTTATTAAAAAGTATATTATTAAAATAAATTTTGCTTCGCAAAAATACAAAAAATTTTTTGAAAAGACGAAACAAATTATTATTCAATTTCAATTTCATCAATGAATAGCCATGAATTTTCTCCTGCCGAGATGTGCCATTTTGGAAGTTTGCCATAATTTTTAGCAAGGACCTTAATGTATCGAGCATCTAAATTTTTGGGATTATATTTACAGTTATAAATTTTTACCGTTGTTTCGTTTTCATTATATTTGGCGGTAAAATCAGTAATTTTACTAAAATTGATGCCGTCTTTTGATGCAAAAAATTCTACTTTTGGTGGCAAAAATATCCATGATTTATTATCTTGCAAAAAGTTTGTGCTAATATAATTTACTTTACGAACTTTTAAAAGGTCAACAATTGCTTCAAAGTCGGTATTATCATAACCTTGCCAAGCTCCATTTTTAAAATTGTCATTACCAAAAATATAATCTACTAGAGCAAAATCGCCGCCGGCAGCATATTGAGGTGCATATTTATTGATAATTCGTACATTTTTTTTATATGGGATTATTCTATATTTAGCAGAAACTACATTACTATTTATTTTCCCTTTTGATTTTGCAAAGAATCGGATTTCTGAATCAGCTTTTAAGCAAATCGGCTTAAGATATTTTATTGGATTTGAATTTGTAGAATCGTTTATAGTGTAAAATATCTCGGCATTTTTGTCGATACAGTCAAGAGAAATAGTTATAGAATCATAAAATGTTCGTGCCTGATTATTTGTAAAAGGAACCGGTGTAATAATATTATCAGTAATTTTGGATTTATAAACAGATTCTTTTTTTTGTCCGTATGATTGGTTAGATTTATTTCCCATAAAAAATTCCAAAGTTCCTCCGTTCATAATATCCTTGTGAGTAATAAATAATTTATCATAATTTTTATTATTTAATTTTACCGATTGAATATAAATATTTTCAGAAGAGTTATTATGAGCAATAACTGTAAATTTTTTATTATTTTCCAGTTGAATAGTAACAGTATCAAAGATTGGGCTTCCAAAATCATAAATTCCATTTGCGGGATTAGTAGGATAAAAACCCATTGCACTAAAAACATACCACGCCGACATTTGTCCGCAGTCTTCATTTCCACAAAGTCCATCTGGTTTATCGGTATAAAGAGTATTTAAAATTCTTCTAACCATTCTTTGTGTTTTCCATGGTTTTGAGCAATAATTATAGAGATAAGCAATATGATGACTTGGTTCGTTTCCATGTGCATACTGACCGATAAGTCCTGTGATATCGGCTTGATTTGTTCCTGTGCATTTTGCTTGTTGCGAGAACAAAGAATCTATATAAGCATCAAATTTTTCATTTCCTCCATGCATTTCAATAAAAGTTAAAATGTCATGAGGAACATAAAAACTGTATTGCCAAGAATTTGCTTCGGTAAAATTAAAATTTACTTCTTTAGGGTCAAAAGGCAGATAAAATGCAGCATTAATTTTTTGATGCATAAAACCGTTCTTTGCATTAAAAGTATTTTTGTAATTTTGAGCGCGGCGAATATATTCTTCGTAAATTTTTGTTTCTCCCAAATCTTTTGCAAATTGAGCAATACACCAATCGTCATAAGAATATTCCAAATTTTTGGAAACAGATTCGTGTTCAGAATCCATAGGAATATATCCGAGATTTCGAAATTCTTTTTTTCCAAGTCTGTCTTCGTTACTTGCATCTATCATTGCTTTGAGAGCAATTTTTTTATCAAAATTATCTATTCCTTTAAAATAAGCATCAACAATAGGTGGTACGGCATGATATCCAATCATACACATGGTTTCATTTGCAGAAAGTTCCCAAACAGGAAGTTGTCCTCCACAAGTATATTGGTCAAGAAATGTTTTAATAAAATCTAAACTTCGTTTTTCCTGCGTAATGGTGTATAAAGGATGAGCAGCTCTGTAAGTATCCCAAAGAGAAAAAACAGTATAGGTATCGTGGTCAGCTTTATGAACTTTTAAGTCTGTTCCTCTAAATTGTTTGTCAAAATCAGAATAAATGTTTGGAACAATAAAACAATGGTATAGAGCCGAATAAAATGTTCTTTGTTGTTCTTTTGTTCCTCCGGAAACTAATATTTTGCTTAATTCTTTGTCCCAAGATTTTTTGGCATTTTCTTTTGTTTTTTCAAAATCCCAATCATTAGTTTCATTCAACATATTATTAATTGCAGCTTCTTCGCCTGTAGCAGAAAGTGCAACTTTTATCATCAGTACATTTGAGTTTTCGTTTTTTGCTCTTATAACAAAAAGTCTTTTATCTTCATTATTCAAAACAATTTCCATCGGTTCGGAAAAAGAAATTGCGAAATACAATATTTGTCTATTTGCCCACGCCTGACTTTCTCTTAATCCTACAAAAAGAGTATCGTTAATTTGTTTAAGATAAGAATTTAAAACTTTATCTCTATGTTCTAAGTCCAGAAAAACATATTTCTTATTGTCCGGGTAAGAATATTTATGAAATCCAACACGTTGAGTGGCAGTAAGTTGGACTTTAATATTATATTTTTTCAGAAAAACTTCAAAATAACCTGCTTCTGCAATCTCAGAAGATTTGTCAAAAAGAGAAAAGTATTTTTTGGAATTATCTGATGAGTCAAAATCATTAATTGGCAGTAAAAGGATGTCGGCATAATCGCCACAACCGGTTCCGCTTAAATGAGTATGAGAAAATCCCCAAAGGAGAGAATCACTATAATGATAAGCGCTGCAACCGTCCCAGCCGTCAAGACGAGTATCCGGAGAAACTTGAACCATTCCAAAAGGAACTGTCGCTCCGGGGAATGTGTGTCCATGAAAGTCTGTTCCAATAAATGGATCTACAAATACAGATTTGTTTTCAATAATAAAATCCTCTTTGTTCGATTTATTACAAGAGCTTACTGAAAATAATAAGATTACAAAAAAAGGAAAAAAGAATTTGTTAAAAATTAATTTCATATTATTAATTGTTCATAAAAAATTGTTGATAATAATAGTCTGTCCAAACAGCAAAATTTAAGTCTTTTGTATAAATGCCTCTGTGTAAAGAGTCTAATGATTCTTCGGTAAGTGTTAAAAATAGTTTAGAGCTATTTGCCGAAGCAAGTAATCCCAGACCTCCGGTAAGATTTGTATACGTTGGTCTATATTGGATAAAGCTTGAACTTGGTTTTGTAATTTGCATATAAGTATAATATTCATCGTTAGCCGAAACAATTTCAAAACCTATTGATCCGGGAACTTTTGCATATCTTGTAATCTCTGAACTTGCAGGAGCTACAGAAGAATTTACTACTGAAAACAATTCTACCTGCGAGAAAGAACTTGACAGTTTAGTATTTTGATAATCTAAAGGCAAAACGGAATTTGAAATATTAAATGACAGATGTTTTTCAACAGTATCTTCCTCTTCTACTTCCAAATAATTAAAAATCATATTTACATCTGCAACAGTAGCGTTCCAGCCTGCATAGTAATCGTAACGAAAAATATTACCGTAACGACAAATTGAAACAAGTGAATTAGATTCATTTGGAGAAGCCATCTGTGCATTATAAACCATATTAGTTTTTCCTGTAACTATATGTTTTCCGTGACCAATATTAACTGTAAGTTGATAAATATCATTTTTTGAAATTTCTCCAAAATTAATTTTTTTACAAAAAATAATATTTTTATCGTTTGCAAACAATCCGTCATCTTTAATTATGGTATCTGTTTTTTCGAAAGTCCAAGAAGAAACAATATGGTTATTCACTATTTTTTTTAATGTGACCACAATTTCTTCATTAAAAAATAAAGAATCGCTTTCTCTTGCCATCTGATAAACATCTCCTTCTCCGAGATAAACTTTATTAATTTTAACATATTGATATTCTCGACTTGGGTTTAAAACACAAAATACAACGGGAATTTCTTTGTATTCGGCATTAATTTCTACGTCAGTAGAACAAGAAGAGAATAAGATCAAGAATATTATAGAAAAAATAAAAACGTTGTTTTTCATTTTTTTAGTTTTATCTTTGTACATTTTAACAAAGATAATAAAAAAATGTCATCATATTACGAAAAAAAAGAAATAAAAAAAATAACCACAAATAAATTGCAAGAATTTAAGAATTGTGGCTCAAAGATAACCATGCTAACCTCTTATGATTATAGTATGGCAAAAATAATTGACAAAGCAGGCATTGATGTAATTCTTGTAGGGGATTCAGCAGCAAACGTCATGGCAGGATATGAATCAACTCTTCCGATAACATTGGACGAAATGATTTTTTACGCATCAAATGTTGTTCGCGGGGTTTCGCGTGCTTTGGTTGTTGTTGACTTACCTTTTGGAACATATCAAAGTAATTCTAAACTGGCACTTGCTTCAGCAATAAGAATAATGAAAGAAACTGGTGCTGGAGCAGTAAAAGTAGAAGGCGGAAGAGAATCGGAAGAATCTATTTCAAGAATTTTATCTGCTGGAATTCCAGTAATGGGACATTTAGGACTAACACCACAAAGTATTCATAAATTTGGCACTTACGTTGTTCGTGCAAAAGAAAAAGAAGAAGCAGATAAACTTATTGAAGATGCACGTCTTTTGGAAAAAATTGGCTGTTTTTCGATAGTTTTGGAAAAAATTCCGGCAGAATTGGCTAAAAAAATATCAAAAGAACTTACTATTCCTATTATTGGCATAGGAGCTGGAAATATTGACGGACAAGTACTGGTATCTTATGATATGCTGGGAATAAATCAAGAATTTTCTCCTCGTTTTTTACGTAGATACGCCGACTTAGATAAAATAATTACAAATGCTGTAGAAAATTATATCAAAGACGTAAAGAACGAAGACTTTCCAAATATAAACGAACAATATTAATTTTATTATTTTATTTTGAATAGCGAAGTTCTTGATATTTTATACGAAGACAATCATATCATTGCAATTAATAAAAAAGCAGGTCAGATTGTACAAGGAGACAAGAGCAATGATATACCTTTGTCAGAATTAATAAAATTATATTTAAAAGAGAAGTATAATAAACCTGGCAATGTTTTTTTAGGGGTTGTCCATCGTTTAGACCGTCCGGTAAGCGGAGTTATAATCTTTGCAAAAACAAGTAAAGCATTAACTCGCTTAAACGAGATGATTAAAAACAAAGAAGCAAAAAAGAAATACATTGCAATTTGTAAAAACAAACCACCAAAAGAACAGGATTGCCTAGTCAATTATATATATAGAGACGAAGTAAAAAACAAATCTTTTATAAGAGAAAAAGAGACAAAAGGTTGCAAAAAGGCAATTTTATATTATACTGTAATAAAAAAAACCGACAACTATTATTTTTTGGAAATAGATTTAGAGACAGGTCGTCATCATCAAATAAGGTGTCAGTTATCAAACATTAATTGTCCGATACGTGGAGATTTGAAATATGGTTATCCTCGTTCAAATAAAGATGCGTCAATAAGTTTACACGCTTCGGAAATATCTTTTGTTCATCCCGTTTCAAAGGAAAAAATTATTATTAAAGCTTCATTTCCTGAAGAAGAATTATGGTCAGTTTTAAAAAACGAATGACTCATAAATTATTTTTTGAAAATATGAAAAAATTTTGTAACTTTGCACATCTAAAAAAGTTGGCGAGGTAGCTCAGCTGGTTAGAGCGCATGATTCATAATCATGAGGTCGGCGGTTCAATCCCGCCTCTCGCTACAAAAAAAAATCCGTATTATTACGGATTTTTTTTATTTGTTTTTTCATTGAAGCTTAGTGCTTATTTCTTTTTTAATGCACGCTTTGCAGTTTGAATGCATTCTCTTTGAGGTATAATAACAGAAACGCCATTATATGCTAATTCTTCTTTCAATATTTTCACTGCTTCTTCGTGATTTTTCTGTAATGGAACAAAAGTACGAATATGTTCTTCTTCAACTCCTAGTCCTTTAACAATGTCGAAAAGACGACCTTTTGCATGAGAATCTTGACCTCCTGTCATACCTGTTGTAGAATTATCAGAAATAATAACTACAATTGGAGATTTTCTTATCACAGCATCTAAAAGGCCTGTCATACCGGAATGAGTAAAAGTAGAATCGCCAATGATAGCAACGCAAGGAACCAAACCTGCATCGGCACAACCAACTGCCATTGTAATTGAAGCACCCATATCAACGGTAGAATTAATTGCATTGAAAGGAGGTAAAGCACCTAGTGTATAGCAACCAATATCAGCCATAACACGACCACTGCCATATTCTTTCATGGCTTCATTAAGAGCGTTGTAAACGTCTCTGTGTCCGCAACCAGGACAAAGTGCTGGTGGGCGTTGTTTTACTATATCGCAAGAAGAATTTAATTCTGCTTTTTCTAATTTTAAAGCTTTAGCAACGATAGAAGGATTTAATTCGCCATCTCTTGGCAAACTACCATCTAGTCGTCCGCATATTTTTTTACCTTCATTAAAAAAGCCTCTTAATTTTTGTTCAACAAGAGGATAACCTTCTTCAAGAACTAAAATAGAATCGCATTCGTCTTTTAATTTTTTTATTAATTTTTCTGGTAATGGGTATTGAGAAACTTTAACTACAGGGTGAGGACAATTACCATCGTAATTTTCCATTAAATAATTAAAAGAGATACCACAAGCAACAATACCAAGAGATTTATCTTTACCTTCAATATAAGCATTAAAAGGAGAATTGTTTGATTCTTCAATTAAAGAAGGTTGAGTTGCCAATAAACGTTTATAGTTACGTTTAGCAATTGCGGGAAGGAGAACATACTGACGAGGGTCATTAGGAAGTTTTAGTGTATTCTGTTCTTTTTTGGGTTTAAATCCGATACCTGAGCGAGAATGAGCCATACGTGTAGTAATACGCAACATAACCGGAGAGTTATATTTTTCAGAAAGTTCGAAAGCCGAATAAGCCATATCGTAACCTTCTTGTTGGTTTGAAGGCTCAAGGACAGGAATTTGAGCAAAATCGCCCCAATAGCGAGAATCTTGTTCGTTTTGAGATGAATGCATAGAAGGGTCATCTGCAGCAACTAAAATTAATCCTCCATTAACGCCGGTAATAGCAGCATTCATAAAAGCATCAGCAGCAACATTTACACCAACGTGTTTCATTTGTACCATTGCTCTTTTTCCTGCATAAGACATTCCTATTGCAGATTCAACTGCAGTTTTTTCGTTTGCCGACCAACGACATGGGATGTTTTTTTCTTTAACTTCTTTTGAGTGTTGTGCATATTCCATTATTTCTGTCGAGGGAGTACCGGGGTACGCATAAAAGCCTGATATACCACCATCTATTGCACCTTGTGCTATTGCTTCATCGCCTAATAAAAGTATTTTTTGCATATTAAATTTTTATTTACTAATTTACGAAAAAAAACTCAAAAAAAAAAGTATTTTTTTGAGTTTCTGTTTTTTAATTAAAAAAACACCAAAAAACATATCAATTTATGACATGTTTTTTATTTTGCCATTTTCTTAATTCATATCTTGTTGAGAATGTAATTTTTGCACATAAACTGCGTGCAATCTTTCTTGACGGCCAATAACTGAAGGTTTATTAAAGGCTTGTCTTCTTCTTAATTCTTTTACTACTCCTGTTTTATCAAATTTTTTCTTAAAACGTTTCAATGCTTTATCAATTGAATCATTGTCTTTTACTTCTACTATTATCATAAATATTTTTTTTATTGTGAATTTGCAAAATTACAACTTTTTATTGTCTTTACAAAATTTTTTTTGATTTTTTATCAAAATTAATAATCTTTCACCTATTTTTCTTCTTTCAACAAATATTAAAACTGTTGACCAAGAACAAACTGAACTTGAGATTTATTTGCTCCTTCGGCAGCATCAAAGCCATATCCCCAATCGATTCCAAGCAATCCAATCATTGGCATATAAACTCGTAATCCAACACCTGCAGCTCTTTTTACGTCAAGAGGATGATAATCTTTTATTGATGTCCAAGCATTACCTGCTTCTGCAAAAGCTACTACAAAAAATGTAGCACTTGGATTTAAAGTAAGCGGGTAACGAAGTTCTATTGTATATTTATTAAAGATGGTTCCGGTTTCATTCGGCGTTAGAGCATTATGTTCGTATCCTCGCATAGAAATTGTTTCTATTCCGTATATTCCCATATTATACATTCCGTCACCTCCCATTTGGAATCCTTCAAAAGGAGACATTCCTACTTTTCTGTTGTAAAGACCTAACAATCCGAAATCAAATTTTGTCATCAATACCAAAGCACGTGAACTTCCATCTTTACTTCCAAATATTGTTGTATACCAGCGACCTGTCAATCTGTATTTATGATATTCAATCCATTTATATCTTTCGTTAGTTGTCATATTTGGGTCGCTATAGTCTTTCCCGTTTAGAGAAGAATAAGGAGGAGTTAGTTCTACAGAAGCCACAAGAGAAGACCCTACTGTTGGGTAAATCGGATTTGGTCCAGAAGATTCTCTACTTAACTGTACTTTGTAACTGATATTATTTGATACTCCGGTTTTATACATAAAATAGCTATGATTTTTTACATTATAGTGCTTATAGCTAATTTCATTATAAAGAGAAAAATAATCGTCAGGTTTTCTTAGTCGTTGACCGAGTCCTAAAGCAGCCCCTGAAACTTTAAAATATATTTTTGAAGCATCTTCTTTTGCGTTATTTGATTCTACAGAATGGAAAGCAGACAAAGCAAGAGAATTTGGTCTTTTACGTCCAAACCAAGGTTCAATAAAAGAAAAGCTAAAAGTACGATATGAATAACCGTAACCGCCGGCTTGTGCTCGCAATGATAATTTTTGTCCGTCACCTGATGGCAAAGGCCTATAGCTTTTTCCGTTAAATATATTTCGTAATGAAAAATTGTTAAATGTTAATCCAATAGAACCAATTAACACACCAGCACCATAACCTCCTGAAAGTTCAATCTGGTCTGATGGTTTTTCTTCAAGCTGATATTCTAAATCAACTGTTCCTGAAACTGGATCTGGATTAAAATCTACATTTAATTTTTCAGGATCGAAATAACCAAGTTGTGCCAATTCACGAACTGTACGTTGAACTTCTGCTCTCCTATATAAATTTCCTGGTTTTGTTCTAATTTCTCGCAAAACTACAAAGTCATTAGTTCTAGTATTTCCAACTATCGAAACTTTATTTATAGTAGCTTGCTTACCTTCATAAATTCGTATTTCAACATCGATTGAATCGTTATTTACATTTGTTTCTACAGGAGCAACATTTGAAAACAAATATCCTTCGTCCTGATATAATGACATAACACCGGCAGGATCATAATATAATTTTTCTTCAAATTGTTTTTTGTTAAATAAATCTCCTTTTTTTAATCCTAATGCTCTATGAAGTTGTTCTGTTGTATACTTTGTATTGCCAAGGAAAGAAATATTTCCAAAATAAAAACGTTTTCCTTCTTCAATATTAAGAATAAGATCTATTGATTTATCGTCATATTTTACAATTGAATCGGAAATTATTTTTGCATCTCTAAAACCCAACTCGTTATATTTGTCAATAACAGCTTGTTTGTCTTTTTCGAATTCTTCAGGTATTAATTTAGATGCTTTAAAAATATTTACTCTTTGTTTTTGTTTTGTTTCTTTCATCTGCCACCGCACTTTATTGTCGGACATAGCATCTTTTTCTTTTTTGAAAATTCTTAAAAATTTTTTATTCGGAATTTTTGTTTCATTTCCGTTAACAATTATTTTATGAATTTTTATTTTAGAATTTTTTTTAACGTTTATTGTAAGAAGAACTGTGTTTTCTAAAGTATTATCGGGAGTAATTTCTATCTGAGTATTCACGTTTCTAAAGCCTTTTTCAATGAAATATTCATTTACTTTCTCTTTTGTTTTTTGTATAAGGTCTTCGTTAACCTGAATTCCTTTTGTCAAGTGAATTTTTTCGGTAATATCTTCGGCTTCTTTTTTCTTTACTCCACTAAAATTATATTTTGCAAGGCGAGGACGTTCTTTAAGATAGATATCCAAAAACACTTTATCTTGAATAACTTTTGTAACAGAAATAGAGATGTCTGAGAATAAATTTTGTTCCCATAATTTTTTGATGCATTTTGAAATTTTATCTCCGGGAATAGTTATTTTATCTCCAACACTTAATCCTGTGAGAAAGAGGAGGACATTCTGATCTAAATACTGAACACCGGAAATAGTAATACCAGCGATTTCATATTCTTTTGGGGATGTATAGTCTATTTCTTGCGAACTTGTAATTCCAACCTGAGCATATATGGAAAAAAATATTGTTGTAAAAAGTATAATTAATAATATTTTTTTCATTTGTTATTATATTTTGTAATAAGTATCATTTTAAAAAAACTTCTTTTATTAACGTATTAAGATTGTTATTATTATTTAATTTATTAAAGATATTGTATTTTATTTATTTAGAAGTTATTTCTTTAATTTGTTCACTGGTTTTTCCGAAGCGTCTTTCTCTACTTTGATAAGAAATTATTGCAGAAAAGAAGTCTTCTTGCGAAAAATCGGGCCAATAAGTATTAGTAAAATACAATTCTGAATAAGCTATTTCAAACAAAAGAAAATTGCTGATTCTATATTCCCCACTAGTTCTTATTAATAAGTCGGGATCAGGAATATTCTTTGTGGATAAATATTTTTTAAATACGGTTTCGTCTATATCGTCTGCATTTAACGAATTATTTTTAACATCTTCTGCAATTTTTTTTGTGGCATTTAATATATCGTATCTGCCACTATAATTTAAAGCGATGGAAAAACAAATTCTATCGTTGTTTTTTGTTAGCTCAACAGCATCAAAGATTTTTTTCTGAATATTTTTAGGAAATGCAGAAATATCACCGATAACATTAATTTTTACATTAGATTTATTTATCTCTTCAATTTCTGATTGTATTGCTTGAAGAAGAATTGTCATAAGTGCAGATACCTCATCTTTTGGTCGATTCCAATTTTCGGTAGAAAATGCATACACTGTAAAAAATTTTATTCCGAGCTCTCCTGCAGTGCGCAAAATATTCTTTAAAGATTTCACCCCTGCTCTATGTCCGAACAAACGATTTTTATTTTTTTCTTTTGCCCACCTGCCATTGCCGTCCATAATAATAGCAATATGTTGTGGTAGTTTTTCTAAATTAATTTTTTCTTTTAACGACATACTAATAAGCATAACAAGTTAAACCGCCGATTCTGAAAGAATACGACAAGGTGATTGTTGCAGAAACGTGCCAATCGTTATTATAACGGAAGCCTCGTTGTTTTTCAATCTCATTTTCGTGAATTACTTGTCCATAATTCTCGCTATAATTTTCATTAATATCTTCACCTGTGAGGTTGTCTATTAAATCTGTTGCCAACCAGTGAAATGCAATTTCTCCACCAATAATAAAATGTTTACTGATATTTCTTTTTATGCCTAAAGACATTGGAAGAGCAAATCCGATTTTTTTCTGTGCCTCGGGAGCAATAAACATTCCTGCCCCAACAGATAAATACGGAGAGAATTTGGATTTTTTAATTTGTCCTACCATAAAAGGCAGAAAATTTACTTCGTAACATAAATTTATCTCGGTAAAACTTGTTTTAAAAGAAGCATTACGCATTTGCTGAAATTGTGATTTAAAATCTGCATCATCAGCCGATAATTTCGTAGAGAAAGCCCCTAATTTAATTATATTACGAGGATTAAAGTGATATTTTACAAATCCGCCCAAATTAGTATGTGGAGAATAAAAGGGACGAGCAAGATTAATATCTCCCATATAATAAGAGACTCCTGCATTAGCACCTATTTCTAATCCTTGTTGTGCTTTTACTTGCGTAAATGATAATAAAATAACAGCCAAAATGGCAGTAAGTATTTTGTAAAAAAACTTATACATCAAGAAAATAACGGCATTAGCTTGTTTTTATTTTATTTCTCTATTTATCGGATTCTTTGATTTCGTTTCCTTGTTTTTGAGATATCAATTCGCCGTTTTTAAAGACTTTTTCAATAATCAAATCTCCTTTAGAAGAGTAATATCTTGCTATTCCATCTTCTTTCCCATTCTTATATATTATTGAATATCTGACTGCTCCATTAGGATAAAAAGTTTCTTCCAAACCTTCTTTCACTCCATTAACATAATTTCCTATACTCCAGAGAATTCCGCTGTCATACCAAGCTTTCCATAAACCGTTTCTCAATTTATTAACAGTTTCTCCTTCAATATAAACCATGCCATTATCATAATACAATTTTTCGATTTTTTTTGTAGTATCAACAGGGTCTATGAATTCTGCTTTTGTAACAACTCCGCCTACAGTATCATAGGTCAGATTAACTTTATGTGTTTTACTAAGGGAATCTGCTCTAATAATTAAAGGTAATTGTTCTTTTTCTTTTTTTTCTGTACAAGAGAATATTAGAAAAGAAATAAACAGTAATAATATTAATTTGTTCTTTTTCATAATTACTTCATTAAAGAATCCATTTTTTGAATTAATTTTTCTCTCAGTTCTTTTACTTCTCTATATAAATAAAAACCTTCGATCCAATATTTAAAACGGCGGAAACGTTGCAATTGCTTTTGCCACAATTCTTTGCTGTTTAAATAAATAACAAAACTGAGCAATAAACTTGCAAAATATAATAAGGCAACCCACCAATAATTTAACCCCAAAATAGACCAAAGCGTTATTGTACAAGCCAAATAGCAAATAGGAAAAGTAATCACGGCACATATTCCAAAAACAAAAGACGAATGCAACATTTGATCTTTGATTTTTCTCGTAAAGAGGCGACTTGTGTAATATGGAATAAAATTATTAATAAGACCATATAACATAAAAGGAATTAAAAATACCGCAAGAATAAATCTTAATAATATCACACCAAAATTCATTTTATCTTCAAGAATGTTATAATTCAAATGAATTTTGTCTAATGTGTGAGTATATTTATTCGCCAAATTCATTATTTCGTCAAAATTCGTTTTATTGTTTACTCTTTCTTCTTCTAAAGTGGCAACAATTTTTTTCTCTGCATCTAAGATATTTGGATAATATGAAGTTTTAATATTTTGTTTTTTAGCAAATATTTTTGCATAAAATTTTCTAATAATATCAAATTCTTCATATAAAGATATGTCTTCTATGTCGAGCATTAAATTTTTTACTTTTTCCCTGGCACGAAGAGCAAGTTGACGTTGTGCATTTTCTGGATGCTCTTTATATTTTTCGTATAAATCTTCAAAAGTAAAAGGTTCTCCAATAGTAATAATTAGTTTATTATTAAAACCGAAGTAATTTGAATAATGGTTACTGCAAGGAAGAATATATATTTTTTTTGTAAAATTGGACATTTCTGCAGCCTGAAATGCAATTCTTGCAAAGCCTTTTTTGAAAGTACCGAGGTGATGACAATCTTGGTGTCCTGCTTCGGGGAATAAACCCACCATACCGTCATCTAATAAAATTCTTGCTGATTTGGAAAAAATTTTGGCGTTTTCCCCAAGATTTTCCTTTCCTGTATCAATCACTCTATACGCAGGCATAATACGCAAAAAACGGAGTAATTTTCCAACAAAATCTCTTTTGAAAATATCGGCACGTGCTATAAAAACTGGCGATTTTTTTCCTTTATTAATAGCAAAAATTAAACCTAATGCATCGGAAAGTCCATTTTGATGATTGCAAATTACTACTACAGGAGAATCTTTGGGTATTCGTTCTCTATGTAAAACATAATATTTCTTGTAAAAAGCAAAATTATGAATTAATTGAATATAGCGATAAAACAGAATATATTTCAATCCCGATTTATCTACATTTTCAAAATTTATCATATTATTTTTTTGCAAAAATAACATTTTTTTATTATTATCAAAAAACTGCAGGAAAGTTCTTGATAATTAATTTCATTACACTGTTTGTTCGATGTTCCAAACAAATGCACGTATTCCTACTTCTTTATTGATTTCATCAATAGCTTTGATTTTTTCTAAAATAATTTGAACTTGACTATCATCAACCATACAAAGAGTTGCACAATTTATTTCCGGCCAAGTATGGTTTCCATAATGTGGATCTCCATCAACAGAACCTCTTCCCTGAACTCCTTCCCATTGGGTGAACCCTCTAATATTTAATTTGTCAAGCATAAACTCAACTTTTTCTATCACTGCCTGATTATATGCTATAAATATTGCTTTCATTTTTTCTTCAAAATTAATTTTTATTTTTTTATTATTTTTTTCTTTTTATGTTAAATAACATTAATTTTCGATAAATTATAGTTTATAGGTTTCTTCCTTTACCCATTGTGCCCATTCCTTATAATTTTTACTTTTATCAAAATTCAAATATGAAATAGGTTTTCCAATTTTGAATTTTATTGTTTGACCTCGTTGTTTATACATCTCATCAACAAGATACAACATTTCGACATTAACCTTAATCCCTAAAAATTTTCTAAATCTTGCCAAGTTATAGAAAAAATTTGAGTTTCTACCTTCTATGTGAATTGGAATAACATCTCGTTTGTTTTCAATAGCCTTCTGAATAAAACTTTTTTGCCATTCTAAATCAACTACTTTTCCATTTATTTTTCTTGAGCATAATCCAGCAGGGAAGTACAATATTTGTCTGTCAGAAGAATAAACTTCATTTAATTTTTCTGCATAATTACGATTTTGTCCGCCGAGTTTATTTACTGGGATAAAAATATTATGTAATGGAGTAAGAACCATCAACAAATCATTTACAACAAATGTTAAGTCTGTAAATTTCTTTGAGACAAGTTGCATCATGGCAATACTTTCAAGTCCTCCCAGCGGGTGGTTTGCCACAAAAATAAAACGTCCGCTGTCTGGCACATTTTCCAGCCCCTCATAAGCAATCCCTATTTGAAGGAAATTAATAATATCATCTACGAATTCCAAATCTTTGTGAAATCTCTTTTCCTTTAAAAAAGTATTATTGTCTTCCTGGTGTATAATTTTTTTGAGGTATCTTATCAAAAAAGCAGGTATTCTTTTATATTTTTTCCCCAGCCTGGCTTTTAATATTTCTTCTACATTTATTTGTAAGTATTTTTCCTCTTCCATAATTTGATTAAACGAGAAAACGAAATTAATATTTTTTAAAAATTCTAAAAAATAAAAAAGAGAGATTATAAAAATAAAAAAACAGAAAAAATATAAATAAAATCTTTTTTTTAATGAAAAAAAAACTAATTTTGTAACATTTATGCAAAAAATATTCAAATGGGAGAAAATAAATTAAGCATTTCAATGTCGCCACATACGCATGGAAATTGGTCGACAAAAAAAATAATGTATTTTGTGATAATCGCTTTAATGCCTGCATTTTGGGTTTCAATTTATTATTTCGGAATTGACGCTCTTTTAGTAAATGTAGTGGCGGTTTTATCGTGTATGTTTTTTGAATTTGCTGTTCAAATTTTATTCTTCAGAAAAGGAGAGACTGTAAAAGAATTTTTCAAGAATAAAAGTTACACTGTTTTTGATGGTTCTGCAATAATCACAGGTCTCTTGCTTGCATTTAACGTTCCTTCAAATATCCCTTTATGGATTCTGATAATAGGTGCATTTGTTGCTATCGTCATTGCAAAAATGTCATTTGGAGGCTTAGGAAATAATCCTTTTAATCCGGCAATCGTTGGTAGAGTTTTTTTATTAATATCTTTCCCTGTACAAATGACATCATGGCCAAAAGCAAATGTACTAAATTTTGCATTTGTTGATGCTGAAACCGGAGCTACACCATTAGGAATATTAAAAGAAGGTTTAAAAAACGGTGAACCGATGCAAACAATAGTAAATAAATTACCAACATATACCGACATGTTTATGGGAAATATGGGAGGTTCTTTGGGAGAAATATCTGCAATTGCATTAATAATTGGGGGTATCTTCTTATTGGCAACAAGAGTTATCTCCTGGCATGTTCCTGTATCTATTTTAGCAACTGTTGCTGCATTTACAACTATTTTACACGGTATTAGTCCTGACCAATATGCTGACCCTGCATTTCATTTACTTTCAGGAGGATTAATGCTTGGTGCAATATTCATGGCAACAGATATGGTAACTTCTCCAATGACAAAAGCAGGAATGTTGATATATGGATTTGGTATCGGAATTATTACTGTTCTTATCCGTACTTGGGGGTCGTATCCCGAAGGAGTTTCTTTTGCAATCTTAATTATGAACGCAATAGTTCCTCTAATAAATATGGCCTTTAAGCCAAATGCTTTTGGTGAAAAAATTCCTACAAACAAATAGTATTACTCTATTAAATTTTACTAATAAAATAAAATCAGAAACAAGTAATTTATAATTGCTTTTTTGATTATGATTTAAGTTGAATATTCTCCTCGAATAACACAAGATTTGCTTATCATATTTTTATAGATATTTTTTACATCAATTATTAAGTATTATTTTACTTATAATTATATAAAAAATATTATTTTTGTAAAAAAAAGCAAATGAAAAAACTATATCCCATATTAATAATATTCTTGGTATTATTAGTAGAACCCGGATTTTCACAAGAAGATACGACAATAAAAGACTCTATATCAACAGAAACTTCGATACCTACAATATTATTATCCGAATCCGACTTTGAAGGAGATATGCAAGTAAGTGATATATCCGATTTATTACAATCGGCACAAGACCAATATACAAGAACAGCAGGTTACGTTTTTGGTCAAGCCAGGTATCGTATTAGAGGATACGACAACAAATATGTTTTTTCTTTATTGAACGGGCTTATTACAAACAATGCAGAAACTGGTCGTCCATATTATGGAGCATGGGGAGGATTAAATGACGTAACAAGATACAAAACCAACTATCCAGCAATGATGCCAAGTTCTTATAATTTTGGTGGGATTAGCAATACTGTTAATATAAGTTTACGTCCTTCAGAATTCAGAAAGCAGGCTAGTGTTTCGTACGCATTGTCAAATCAATCTTATGCACATAGAGTCATGATGTCATATCATACCGGTATGTTGCCAAATAATTGGGCTTTTTCGGCATGTTTGTCAACTCGTCTTGCTCCAACAAACTCATTTGCTAATTATGGAGAGGGAAATTTTTATGAAGGATATTCTTACTTTCTTTCAGCAGAGAAAAAAATTAATAATTCACACACAATTTCTTTAACGGCATTTGGAGCTCCTCTTAGAAGATCTCGTTCTTCTGTTGCCATTCAGGAAGTATATGATTTAGCAGGAACAAATTATTATAATTCCAATTGGGGCTATCAAAATGGAAAAGTACGTAACGCAAGAATTTCAAATTCTCACCAACCCTATTTTGTTCTCTCACACTATTGGAAAATAGATGAAAAATCGAAACTTAACACAAATGTTTCTTTTGTTTTTGGAAAATACGGTTCAACATCTCTAAATTGGGCAGACGCTGCTGACCCCAGACCTGATTATTACAAATATCTTCCAAGTTATTACAATGAAACAGATGACATGTATTCTACAATAACTTCTTTGTGGCAAAATAGCGAAGAAACAAGACAGATAAAATGGGATGAACTCGTTTTCGCAAATTCAAAAAATCTATATACAATAACAAATGAAGGAGGAGTATCTGGAAACAATGTTTCAGGAAATAGAGCAAAATATATTGTGGAAGATCGTATCAGCAACGTTAAACGATTAGACTTAAACTCTGTTTACACAAGACAATTTGACGATAATTTACTATTCACTGCAGGATTGAATGCAATGATAAATAAAACCCGAAATTATAAAGAATTATCAGATTTATTGGGAGCTGATTTTTGGTTAGATATCGATAATTTTGCAGAAAGAGATTTTACTGACGAACAATATATTCAAAACGATATCAACAGTCCTAACAAAGCAATAAAAGTTGGAGATCGTTTTGGATATGACTATGTAGCAAATATTAATAATGCCCATATTTTTGCACAGATAGAAGCTAATTATGATAAAATAAATATGTTTTTTGCTTTTGACTTATCATATACAAATTTTTGGCGTTACAGTTCTATGACCAACGGAAAATTCTTATATAACTCCGGTGGAAATTCCCCAAAACAAAATTTCTTCAACAATGGTACAAAAATAGGTGCTACAATAAAATTATCTGGACACCACTACATATTACTTAATACTATGTTTAAAACAGTTGCACCATACTTTTATGATGCCTATGTTTCTCCGCGTACCCGTGAATTCCTCATCAGCGACATAACAGAAAAAGCACTGGAAAGTGAAAAAATCATGTCTGCAGAATTAAGTTACGTAATGAAATATCAACTCGTTTCTTTAAAAATTACCGGATATTACACAGAATTTATTGGCGGAACACAAAATAATAATTTTTATGATGACGACCAACATACATTTGTAAATTATATTATGACAGACGTAAACAGACGTCATTTCGGAGGTGAATTTGGTGCAGAAGTAAAGCTCTCTCCTACTGTTAATCTAACTAGTGCTGTTGGTTACGGACAATTCCTTTATAGTTCAAGACCTTCGGTTACAATCGCTGCCGACAACAGTTCTGAGGTACTTGTAAAAGACAGAATTGCTTACATTAAAAACTTCCACGTAGGTGGTTGTCCTGAGTTTGCTGCTAATTTAGGTGTACGCTATAATTCCCCTAAATTTTGGTACATTGGTGCTGATGTAAATTATTTTGATAACATATACGTTACATTAAATCCAAACAAACGAACAGAAACCGCATTAGAAGGTCTTACTTCCCAAGACAGTCAGATAGATGATATTTTGGAACAAGAAAAAATAAAACCTATTTTTTCAGTTAACCTTTCTGCAGGAAAATCTTGGAAAATTAAAAACTATACTTTAGGTTTTAATGCAAATATTAACAACATACTTCATAATAAACTATTTGACAAATGGTTCTCAAATGACTTCTTATTCCAAGACGGTGTAGTTATGAGTGGATTTGAACAATATCGCTTTGAAAAAACAAAAATTGAAAAATTCCCAAATAAATATACATACATGTATGGAACAACTTTTTTTGTCAACGTATATTTTAGATTCTAATTTTTAATTTATAAAAACTAAATCAATGAAAAAAATTAATATAATAATATTTACCATCGTAATAATATCAATATTTTCTTATTCTTGTGAGACAGACCGCCCTCCTGTTGAAACTATTGATACTAACAAAATCATTACTCTAGAAGATGTATATAAAATTTTTAATGATAGCGCTTATTCCATTGACAGTGATGGCTCTATGGGCTATTTATTTACAGATAATTATTATGTTTATGGAACAATAACATTAAACGATGCCAACGGAAACTTAAATAAGGAAGCTTATATGCAAGACGATGATCACGGAATAAGTTTATACAATTTAAAATCTACTCAATTAGTAAACGTGGGAGACTGTGTACGCGTAAATTTAAAAAACGTTAGTATTTTAGATTATAAGAACAGAGGAAAACTCCAATTGGATTTCACAAATATTGATAAACCGAAAACACAAATTGTTACAATTAAGAGTGGTGAATATCTAACCCCATATGAAATAAACTATAGTGACATTTTATCCGGAGAGTATGATTGTGAATTAGTTAAGTTAAATGACTTTCAATTTGTTGATACAGCCAGAACTTACGCGGTTTTAAACGGAACTTCAATCCAAAATGTTATTATACAAAATTGCAATGGACAGCAAATAACTTTAAGAAATAGTGATTATGCAGATTTTGCTGGAGATACAGTTCCTTCAGGAAATGGTTCTATTGAAGGAATAATTTCAAAATTTGAACAAGGAACAACAATCACTTGGCAACTTGTAATCTCCGATATCAAAAAAGTCAACATGGATAATCCGCGTTGTAATTAATCTTTAATAAAAAGCTTATGAAAAAAATAATTCTTATCATATTTGTAGCATTATTTTCTATCTCACATTTATTTGCAGAAATAGATGCTTATTTTATGTATTCAGTTTTCAATTCAAAAAAAGGACCTTATGTTGAAACTTATTTAAGTTTTATCGGAAACTCATTAAAATACGTAAAAGAAAATGACGCTTTTTTCTCAAAGGTAGAAGTTTCTGTATTTTTCACTGTGGGCGACAGCATTGTTTTTCTAGACAAATATACGATAAACAGCTCTCCTATTACTGATACTGCATCACCAAAACCAAATTTTGTTGATGTACAACGTTATTTATTAAATCCAGGATTATATAATATTAAGATAAAAATTCAAGATTTGAACAGTAGCGACCCACATGCAGAATTTATTGACAAAATCCCTGTAAATGTTCAAGACACAAATATTTTTATTAGCAGTATTGAATATTTAGAAAGTTATACAGAAACAAAAGAACAAACAATAATTTCTAAAAGTGGATACGACTTAGTTCCATATGTTTCAAACTTTTTCCCCACAAATTTAAACAAATTGAATTATTATTTCGAAATTTATAATTGCGATAAAGTATTTAATGAAAATTTTATTTTAAAAATATATATAGAAAATGATATTGATAAGACTCTTTATCAACCTTCTCTAAAATTAAAGAAGATGGAACCTGAAAATATTATTCCATATTTAGGTTCAATTGACATTTCATCTTTATACAGCGGAAATTATTCTTTTGTAATTGAAATATTGGATAAAGAGCAAAAATTGATTTTACAACAAAAATTTATTTTCCAACGTAGCAATATTAATAAAGAAGCTCCTGACGATACAGAAAAGGTATTAAATGCAAACATTAATAGTTTTTCTGGGAAAATGTTTGTCAGAGATTCTCTTGTTGATTATGTTCTCTCATTAAGACCTTTGGCACAACCCAAAGAAAGACATTTTATTGACTTTGTTGCAAAAAAATCCAACTTGTTGGCTTTACAAAATTTCTTCTGCGAATTTTGGAATACTCGCTCACAAACAAATCCAAATGCTTTATGGGAAAAATATTGGGAACAAGTTCTTTATACCAACAGGGCTTTTGGAAGAACAAAGAAAAAAGGCTACGAAACTGATATGGGATATGTTTACCTTAAATACGGTGCTCCAAATGAAGTCTACGAATCAGAAATATCTCCAAGTGCTTATCAATATAAAATTTGGAAATATTGGCACTTAGACTTCACAAACGAAAACAACAGAAAATTTGTTTTCTATAATCCTACTGGTGTTGGACGTGACTTTGACTTATTACATTCTAATGCAAAAGGAGAATTACAAGTAGCTAATTGGGAAAGATTTTTGCAAAAAAGGAATAACGATATGTATAATTTCGATAAGACAGAATCTGATGAAACCTGGGGCGAAAACGCTCTCAGAGAATTTAACAGATAAAGAAATTCTATGCAAGCAAAACTTCTTACAGGACAAAATTCAAAATATTTTTTCTTCCCTGATAACAAAGAAACTTTGCTTAGCAGAGGAAAGTTCTCTCTCGTTTTCTTAGGTGCCGAATTAAATTCCAAAGAAAAAATTATTGTTAAACAACTATCCCCTTCTCTTTTTCACAATAACTATGCAAAACAAAAATTTTTTTTCGAAGCTAGTTTTAATATAAAAAATCCAAATTTTGCAAAAAACATCGATCTGATAATTGATAATAACGAAATATTTCTCATTCAGGAATATATTCCTGGGCCAACACTAGCAGATCTTATTTACAACAAACAATATTATAATTATCGATTCAACTCTTTATTCATAAAAATAATTATTTCTTGTTTAGACGCATTAAGTTTCTTGCACAAACAAAATTTCTGCCACTGCGACTTAAAGCCATCAAATATAATCATTCACAGTAAATTTGATGAATTTGATATTAATGATCCTACAATTAAAATAATTGACTTCGGGCAATTGAGAAAATCATTTTCTGAAGAAGACACAGATGGACAATATCAAACTTACAATATGTTGTACGCAAGTCCAGAACAAATCTTCGGCTTTTCTGAATTAATAGGAGAACATACTGATATTTTCAGTATGGGTCTGATACTCTATGAAGCTATCGCAAAAGAGCCGGCATTAAAAATCGATAATCCGATAATATACAGAAGAATGCAAACATCTGTTCCAATAGCAAAACACTTCCGCATTTCGGACGAAATACATGCAATAATTTCAAAAGCCACAAATAAAGCTATTTTAGAAAAAGCAGAAAGTTATTATTGTGAAACAGATTTAAAAATATTGACATTAAAAGCAATGTCACAACGCTATCAAAGCACTGAAAAATTTAAAGAAGACCTCATAACATTATTGTAAAAATATAAAATAAAATTGAGAGATAATTTTTTCACAAAAAACTTGCTTTTTTCAAAAAAAATAGTTAATATTGTAAAATATCGTAAATTTTTGTTAATATGAAAAAAGCGTTCTCAATAATTATATTATTAGTGTTTTTTGGTGGTGTTGTAATTTATACAAGTAGCTGTAAACAACCAAAGGCTCCAAAGGCTGTTGTATTTGTTGTAGACGAAACCAATCAACCAGTTGAAGGTGCAAGAGTTGTTGTAAAACCACAAAAAACAGAATCAGGACGTCCCGCCGTTGTTTATTTAGAAAGTGGAGACAAAGCCATTGCTGATACACAATATACTAATGACGAAGGAAAAGTTAATTATGACTTCAGATATAGAGCTATCTATAAAGTTGAAGTTTATAAAGCAGTTGATAAAAACCACCCATTAGCACGTAGAGGGCTTGGTATTCTTATGCTAGAAGAAGATAAAACTATCGAATCAAAAATAAGAATAAACGAACAAACAACTTTCTAGATGATTAAGAAATTTTTCTTTTTCGCATTTGCCATCTTTTCGGCATGCTCATTTTATGCTCAAATAGCTATAGAGAGAAGTGATTATTATGATGTGGGTACTGTTATTCCTACAATTATAAAAGATGATACTATCCCAAAATCAGATTTATTAAATAACGATAGTCTAATAATTTCGGGATTTACAAATCAGCACCTTCAAGAGGAATTGAATTTTTATGACAAGGCAGATTTTTCTTCTTCCAATGAGTTTCCAACAGCAACTCTTGGATATTATCAATTTTTCAGCGGTCAAGAAGCTGTTTTTTATGAACGAATTACTGAAGAAGAAGCTGTAATTCTTGGAATGCAAATGATTATTCCTATGGTAGGAAGCAAAACTATAGTTTTTGATTCCGCTTTAATTATGAAAAATTTTCCTCAAAATTATTCTACAACAGCTATCAACTCTGAGTCTTCTGGTGAATTTAGATTTCCAATTTCGGATATTAGCAGCATGATACCTTCTGGATATGAAAGCTTGTTGAATTTATACGATACTATTCGTGGAGTAATGGATATTTCAAAAACAAGTGTATATGATGATTTTGGAGAAATTATATTGGCAGGAAATTATTTGGAAGTAGGTACCTATGATTATTTAAGAGAAAATCGCGTTATGACTTTCATTTTCAATATGCAGCTGAGAAACAAGTTAACAGGATCTTGGTCAAATTTGGGACCAATCTTAACCCTGGCAGGAATTACAGAGATTGAACTACCAATGGAAGTAACAACTAACAGCTTGTTGTATTGGACAAAGGGAAAAGAATACCCAATTGCAGAAATTACATTATCGGAAGATACAACACAAATAACAAAAATTTCGGCACGCTGCGATAATACCAATACAAACAGTGTAGAAAATTACGAAATTGTTTCTCTTGCTTATCCAAATCCCGCAAAAACATTTTTTTATATCAATGAAGAAAACAGCAATATTAAGTCAATATCACTATATTCTATTTCAGGACAAAAAATTAAAGAGGAAAAATTTGTTTCAAATGAAATAAATATTTCTGAATTGTCACGTGGAATTTATTATTACAAAATAAAATATTCAGATGATAATATTAAAGTTGGGAAAATAATCAAAGAATAGTTGGGGTATTAGCTCAGATGGCTAGAGTGCTTGACTGGCAGTCAAGAGGTCATCGGTTCGATTCCGATATACTCCACAAAAGCAGTTAAAAACTGCTTTTTTTATCAACGAAAAGAATTATATAATGGGAGATATTAAATATAAAAGGATATTATTAAAATTAAGTGGAGAATCTCTTGCCGGCAAGCAAAAACAAGGTTTTGACGAAACTCGCCTCATTGAATATTCTCAACAAATAAAAGAAATTGTAACCCTTGGTGTTGAAATCGGAATAGTTATCGGTGGAGGTAACATTTTTAGAGGATTAAAAGGAACCGAACGCGGTTTTGACAGAAGCAAAGGAGACAAAATGGGAATGTTGGCTACAACAATAAATGCTTTGGCGCTTCAGAGTGCACTAGAAAGTATCGGCGTAAAATCCCGTGTTTTTAACGCTTTTGCAATAGAATCTGTGGGAGAAAGATTTTCTAAAGATAAAGTAATTGAAAGTTTAAATCAAAAATATGTATGTATTTTTTCAGGAGGAACTGGCAACCCGTATTTTTCGACTGACTCAGGTGCAGCACTTCGTGCTATCGAAATTGAAGCCGATGCAATATTAAAAGGAACAAGAGTTGATGGAGTATATGATAAAGACCCCGAAGTTTTTCCCGAAGCAAAAAAATACGATATTTTAAGTTTTGACGAAGTATATGAAAAACAGCTTAAAATTATGGACCTTACTGCTTTTACATTATGTAAAGAAAACAATATGCCAATAACTGTTTTTAATATGGATATTTACGGAAACTTAATAAAAGTTATAGAAAATAATAATATTGGTACAATTATTAAGAACTAACAAAATAAAAAAAAAATGGAAGATTTAGAATTAATTTTTGAAACAGCAACGGAAGGAATGAATTCCGCATTTTCTCACTTGGAAAAAGAACTTGCAAAAGTTCGTGCAGGAAAAGCAAGTCCTTCCATGCTCGACAGCGTGAAAGTTGAATATTATGGAGCTGTTTCTCCAATTTCACAAATTGCTAACATTACAACTCCCGATGCAAAAACAATTTTTATCCAACCTTGGGACAAAAATAGCATTCCGGTAATTGAAAAAGCGATTATGAATGCAAACCTAGGATTTAATCCTGCTAATAATGGCGAAGTTATTAGAATTATTGTTCCGCCTGTAACGGAAGAAAAACGCAAACAACTTGCAAAACAAGTAAGAACAATTGGCGAAGATATTAAAGTTACAATACGTAGCGAAAGAAGAGATGCCATTGATGAGATAAAAAAATTGCAAAAAGCTGCAAAAAATCCTATTTCTGAAGATGTGGCAAAAGATGCTGAACAAAAAGTTCATAAAAAACACGAAGAATTTATC
>CAZBPT010000029.1:0-19049 GCA_964493875.1 uncultured Bacteroidales bacterium
GTTAAATATCTATAATTATAATAGCCTTGTTTTAAAAATAATAATTTTTCATAAGAACGGGTTTCGGGATTAAAATCCATTTTATATTTTTCTGTATTTTCAAAATTTGTTAATTCTCCATACAAATAAACATCGGTATTATGAATAGGCATAGGATAATAGAGAGAAAATTTTACAATCACATAATCGGCTTGTAATTCAGGAATATCATTGCTTTTATATCGTTTTGTCCTTATTCCGTATCTTCCATTAAAATCTATAATTTTGGAATATTGTTTTGAAAAATTTGACTCATCCGACTGTAATTCAACGAAATAATATGGTTTTCTAAATTCAATATTTTTTACATTTTCTCCTTCAAATTCTAGATTGATAATATCAAAAGTTCGATATTCATTTGAAGCCATAAACATGGTTTTTTCTTCCCAATTGTAAATAATCTTTTGATTATCAAGGAAACTTGGTTTTAAATTATAAAGTGCATTGTTCCATTGGTAGTTTTGTAATATTACAGGTAAGATTTCTGTACTAGGATCAAATAATTCATATTTTGAATAATTTATAGAAAAATCCAATTTTTGAGAAGTCTTCCTATACATTCCGTTTGCAACAAGACTTAAATTTGCCTCCACATCTATTAAAGTTTCAAAAACCATAAACCGCTTTGTAAAAACGATAATATTTTTATCATTATTCTTTTTATAAACCAGCAACAAATAATTTCCTGATTTTTTCAGATTAACTTCATCATTTGGAACATGCAGACTGTAATGAGTATAAGAAACTAAAGTACTTCTGGAATCTTCAAAATTTTGTATTTCGTTTTCTTCAAAACCATCGGCAAATTCAAAAAAAAGCAAATTGGATTTTTTCCAATCATAAGTACAATGGAAAATTGTATAATAATAAACTTCAGGACTTGATTCTATTTGGTCGAAAGAAAACAATATTTGCTGACCGGAAAATAATTCTATCAAAGGATAAGAAAATTCGTTATTGTTTCCATCGTCATAATAAGCACGCAAGCTCTTAATATTATCGAGGTATATTCTGTCTTCAAACGGCAAAGTATCAAAATTTTGATCTGTCGCAAATATTTTTAAAGACAAAACAAGAAAAATAAAAATAAAAAATATCCCTTTAAAAGCATTTATCATAAAATTATTATATCTTTGTCAATATTTTTGTAAAAATATGAAATATTATTGTATTTTTTTCCTATTTTTTTTTATGGCTACTTTTTCAATGTCATTTTCGCAAAATCAACAGGCCATTGAAATTGTAAATGTTCATAATGACAGTTATTTAGGAGTAGAAGGTACACACGTAGAAATGTCAATTCCAAAGGATTATGAAAAAAGCAGTAATTTTTTAGGATATTTTCATCGTTACAATAATGGTTCAATTGTAGTTTCAGAATTTCAGATTGAAGTATACAAAAATTTTCTTACAATTGACAAAAAACAAATGTTGAAAACGGGATTATTGGTAAAAAAAGAAATTTTTTACCAAATAAATAATTATGACGCACTTTATGTTGAAGGCGAGCAACGTTCAAAATATGGCGACTACATAAAAATTCTTTTAATGATTGGAGACATGAGCAATACGATACTCATAAACGCTTCAATTCCTTACTCGGCATCAAAAGAAGATATAGCTAGCTTGCGAAATTCGGTTTTATCAGTAATTTATAATCCAAAACAAAAATTTGAATTGGAATTATTAAAAAATATCAGTATAGATACCACCAATACAAATTTAAAACTTGCCAATTCATTATCAAATTCTCTAATATTTACCGGAGACGGAAATATTCCTACAAACGCTGAAGACAAAAAAACACTAGTAATTCGAAAAATAGAATTGCCATTAGAGCTAACAGAAGAACAAAAAATAAAAATCACTGAAAAAATAATTTACGAAAATCCCGTAAAACCGCCCGAAACGCCCAAGGTAAAAAAAATAACTATAGACGGACTTGATGCTTATCAATATTATTATCAAGTTGTAGTAAAAGAAAGCTTGCAGATAGAAACTGTTTTTGTTACCGCTATTTTTAATAAATTAGACTGCTATACAATTTTTGCAAATTGTTTAAATGACGATGGTAAAAATCTAGAAAAATTTATTGCGATTACAAATAGCTTTAAACTAAAACCAAAAAATTAATCTTTTTTTTGTTAATAAATATAGGATATTAACAAAAGAAATAAAAATAAGGCAGAATATTACTTAAGTTCTAATAATATCATTTATTTTGTTGAAATAATGAAATACAAAAAAATAATATTATTAATACTCATTTTATGTATAATTACAAATAAAGAATGTTTTAGCATTAAAAATGATATTATTATTATTGATAACGGCAAAACTGAAAAAACCACCGAAGATGACCAAAATACAAAAGACAATAAATTAAAAGGAGCAATAGTATATATTATTTGCGGACACGGAGGAAACGATCCAGGAACAATAGGTGTAACAGATGACGGGCACAAGATAAGTGAAGACGAATATGCTTACGACATTTGCTTACGACTTGAAAAATATATTAAAAAACATAATGGCACAGCCTACATGATAATAAAAGACGACAATAACGGAATAAGAGATGCTGAATATTTACCTTTAGACAAAACTGAAAAATGTTATCCCGATTTGAAAATTCCAACAGATCACAAATCACGATTAAGACAAAGGACCGAAGCTGTAAATAAATTATATCGTCAAAACAAAAGTACAAAATATCAGATTGTCCTCGACATTCATATAGACTCACGCAGTAGCAGCACAAAATTAGATGTATTTTTTTATCATTGTAAAAATAGTGTGAGGGGAAAAAGATTAGCAGAAAATATCCATACAACCTTTGAAGAAAAATACGCCAAATACCAACCAAACAGAGGTTATTCGGGAACAGTTTCAATACACCCCAAAAAATTATATGTAATTAACAATGTAATTCCCCCTGCAATATTGATAGAGTTGGGCAATCTTCAAAATGCAAGTGACAAAAAAAGATTTATCAAGAAAGAAAATCGCGAAGCACTAGCAAAATGGATTTCTGAAGGAATAATAAGAGACTTTGAAGCAAGTAAATAAAAAAATGCTATTTAAAAATCCTGTCCGGAAATATCTTCAATTTTTACAAGCCTATGATTTTTGCATAAATACATTACAGCATTATGCTTTTCAATTATTGAACAATTATGAGTAACAACAATAACTGTAGATCCGTTATTGTTTAGTTCTGAAAGGATATTCATAATTTTTTCTCCACTCTCAGCGTCTAGATTAGCACAAGGTTCATCGGCAATAATTAAAGCAGGGCTATTTAAAATTGCTCTCGCAATATTAATACATTGTTTTTGCCCGCCAGAGAGTTCTTGAGGAAAACTGTTAATTTTTCCTATCATGCCAACAGAATCCAGAACTTCAAAAATACGTCTTCTAATATCTTTTTTTTTCTTCCAGCCGGTTGCTTTCAATGCAAATTTAAGATTGTCATAAACATTTCTGTCATTCAACAACTCTAGATTCTGAAAAATAATGCCCATTTTCCTTCTTAGATACGGAATTTGACTTTTCTTAATTTTCTTTAAGTCATAACCGAGAACATGCACTTCCCCTTTTTCAATAGGCAAATCAGCATATAAAGTTTTCAATAAACTTGACTTTCCGGAACCTACTTTTCCTAGCAAATAAACAAATTCGCCTAATGCAATATCTAAGTTTACATCTGAGAGAATATATTCTGATGATTGACAAACATCTAATGATTTTGTTCTTATCAAAGAAACAGTTTCTTCCATGTTTATAAAATAATTATTTTAATGATTCGTTTAATAATACAAATATACCAATAATTATTTATAATTAACGATATTATAAAAAAATAATTAACAAAAAATTGTTTATTATTTTATGGCAAAAGTAAAAAAGATATCTAAAAATGTTTTAGCTTTGTTAATTAAATTCAATTTTTTTAAACATAAATAAAAAAACGATGAAATTAAAATTATTAATAATATTATTATTCCTTACAATTTTCAACAATTTAATTTTTGGGCAAAAGACCCGAAGTTATCGTGAAATCGAATATAATTTTTATACTGCAAAAGATTTGTATGAAAAATCATTATATGGTTCGGCTCAGAATATTTTTGAACAGATAATCAAAGAAAATATTCAAAGTGAAAAAAAATTTTTCTACGACGAAGCTGCATATTATTATGCTCTTTGCGCATTAGAATTATATAACGGAAATGCTATTTACGAAACTCAAAATTACATTGAAACGCATCCCGAAAGTTATTACATAAACGATGCTACCTTTAAATTGGCAAATTATTACTTTAGAAATAAAAAATTTAAAGAAGCAATCGAATTTTATCAAAAGACCGACCAAAAAAAATTATCTGGATTAGAAATTTCCGAATATTATTTTAAACTTGGATTTAGTTTTTATGCAAGAAAAGATTACGTACAAGCAACAAACAATTTCTATGAAGTAAAAGACAGAAAAGATAATTTTGGAATCTTGTCTCTATATTTTTACTCTCATCTAAAATATGTAAATTCACAATATCAAACCGCACTTGTAGGATTTTTAGAATTAGAAAATGTTGATCAATTTAAGGACATTGCACCACACTACATCATTCAAATTTACTATTTTCAAGGAGAATATGAAACTCTGATAGACTATTCAAAAAAATTTCAAGATGCTGACGGAAACAGCTCACAAAATATTTCAAAACTAATTGCAGAATCAAATTACAAAATAGGAAATTATGCCGAAGCAATTCCTCTTTTTAAAGAATACGAAAAATACGCTGAAAATTTAACTGTTAATGACTACTACGAAATGGGATTTTCATATTATAAAACTGAACAATATGAAAATGCTATTACTTACTTATCAAAAATAAAAAAATCAAAAGATACTATTAGTCAGTATGTTACATACACAATGGGCGATTGCTATTTAAAATTGGATAAAAAAGTAGAAGCAAGACGTTCCTTTGAACTAGCCTCGCAATACGCTTATAATGAAGATATTAGCGAAGATGCTCTTTTTAACTTTGCTCAATTAAGTTTTGAACTATCAATTTCTCCATTTAATGAAGCTGTTACTGCCTTTACTCAGTACATTGAAAAATATCCAAATACAGCAAGAGCAAGTAAAGCCTATGACTTTATAATAAATGCATTTTTAAGTACAAAAAATTATCAACAGGCAATAAAAACCATTGATAAAATGTCGGCAAAGACAAGAAATTCAAAAGTAGATGCCGCCTACCAACGACTTACATATTTTAGAGGCTTGGAACTATTCACCGAACAAAAATACTCACAAGCAATTTCAATGTTTAACAACTCGTTGAAACATGACAAATACGACAAAAAAATTGCTGCTCTTTGCCATTATTGGAAAGCAGAATCAAATTATAGAACAAACAACGTAACAGAAGCTATAGATCAATTTAAGCAATTTGTAACTTCAACAGGCTCTGTATCTCTTGATGAATATGGACAAGCACACTACAATTTGGGATATGCATATTTCAAGAAAAGAGATTATAAAAATGCAAATCTGTGGTTCAGAAAATATGAAGACAACGAAAAGAACACACAATCAACGACCTTAAACGATGCTTTAAACAGAATTGGTGACTGCTTTTTCATTTCAAAAGAATACAAAGACGCTGTAAAATACTACACAAAAGCAGCAAATATGGGTATCATCGTTAAAGACTATTCACTTTATCAATTAGGTCTTTCATATGGAGCAATTCAAGAATACGACAAAAAAACAACAGCATTAAAGCAATTGATAAACGAAGAATCTGACTCCGAATATGGAGGAAGCAGTATGTTTGAAATTGCAAAAACATATCAAACATTTTTAAACAATACGGATTCTGCAAAATATTACTATAACGCCCTGCTTTATAACTATCCAAGTTTTACAATGAAGAAGACTGTTCTTACAAACATCGCCACTTTATATTTCAATGATAAAAACTACGAACAGGCATTAGTTCAATATAAAGAAATTATATCTCAATATCCAAATTCGCAAGAAGCAAAAAATGCCAGTGAAATGATTAAAACAATTTATATTGAACAAAATAAAGCAGACGAATACATTGAATATGCAAAAGAAGAAGGAGCAATTATAACCAAAAACGAAGAAGATGAAATATTATGGTCAGCAGCAAAAAAATTCTATTTGGCTCAAAACTTCGAAGAGGCTCTTTCTTCTCTAACAAAATATTTGAATAAAATACCTAACGGCTTGCACAAAATTGAAGCTAATTATTACAAAGCCGAATTACATTATTATTATAAAGATTTCAACAGCGCTTTAGAATGCTACAAAGTGGTTGCCGATGCATCTACAAACAGTTACTCCGAAGAAAGTACGATAAGAGTTTCAACAATATTATTTGACCAAGAAAATTGGGGACTCGCCTACTATTATTTCAATAAACTATACGACATAGCCGAAAATAAATCCAACAAATTTATTGCTACTTTGGGAAGACTTCGTAGTAGTTATAACGGCAAAGACTACGAACACGTTATAATATCAGCACAAGATCTTCTGAAAAATCCAAATGCAAATGAAGAAGAAAAACGAGAAGCTAATTATAAATTGGCAAAAGCATATCTAAAAGAAAACAAAAACGATGATGCTCTATTGACATATAAAAAATTAGCAAATGAAGTTATTAGTTTTGAAGGTGCAGAAGCAAACTTCCGCGTTGCCGAACTCTCATTTATGAATAATAAAGATTCTATAGCAGAAGAATATTGCTATCAATTTATTCAATCAAACTCTCCTCACGGATATTGGTCAGCAAAAAGCTATATACTTTTAGCAAGAATATATTACAAACAAGCTGATGTATTCTCCGCTCAAAGCACTTTAGAAACCGTTATTAATAATTATTACACAGATACTGATGGAATTAAAGCAGAAGCTCAAGACATACTAGGAAAAATAAACAGCAATGTTCCCTTCTCCGAAATAGAAAAGTCCTATAAAAATGGAGAGTATCAAACAATAGAACATGATTCTAATGCCAATATATCTCCAGATCAAAATAGTAGTAATAGTCCAGCAACAATTAATGAATAAAATGCTTAATAAGATGAAATCTAAAATATTAATTTTATTTGTCCTTACGACATTAGTTTTTAATTCTTTCGCTCAAAACGAAAATTTAGAAGAACAAACAATAACTATCTATAATGAATACAATCCTGTATTAAGAGATGCCAATAGAATTCAAACGCTACCGGTTATTGTTGACACTGCAAAAATAACAAACAGTTTTTCATACAACGCAAATCCAACTATTTTTAAAACAACATATATTCCCGAGAAATTAAGTATCGCTACATTAAAAGGAGAAACACTAAAACCTCTTAACAATGGAATGATAAAATTGGGAATAGGGATTCCTCTTACTCCTTACATAGAAGGATTTTATAACAATAAACGAAACGCTGATTACTCTTTTGGAGCATATTTTAAACACCATTCCACACACGGAAAAACAAAAAACACAGAAAATCAAAAAATTTATAACGGCTTCGCAAATACTCTTGGAAAAATTTATGCTAAAAAATTCTTCCCCTCTGCTACTCTATCGGCCGATTTAGGATTTAGTTCAGATATTATTAATTTCTACGGATACGACCCAAAATTAGATACCATGGCAGGTATTTTCGCTCCTCGTGACAAAAGTGAAATGGAAGATTTTAATATAATGAGATTTATGGCAAATGTAGATTTGTCTTCTAATAGCGTAAGAAAAAATCGTTTCGACTATAATCTTAATGTTGCTTATAAATACCTTTTTACTAACAAAAACTTGAATAGCGACTATAATAATTTTCAAAATATAGTTAATGTTCATGCTAATTTAAACAAAACAATAAAAATTCACCGCTTTGGTGCCGACATTGATTTTAGTACAGCTCAAATGAAAATTGATAGCTTGGGAAAAAGCAACAATATGTTTTTAGTTCTTAATCCTTATTATAAAATATATGCTAAAAATTGGCAATTCAGAGCAGGTGTAAATATTACTGGTGAATTTATTCCAAGCGACAGTACAAAAAAATTTCATTTCTACCCTAACGTTCTACTCCAACATAATATCGGGAATACATATATTGCATACGCAGGTATGAAGGGATATTTGGAAAGAAACGATTTGGATAATATCGCTCGCAAAAACCAATTTATTAATGTTTTTAATACTTACCAAAATACGAATTTTGCACAAGTAATTGAAATCGGATTTAAAGGATATCCAACAAATTATCTGTACTTTAATATTAATGGAGGATACTCAAAAATAGATAATATGCCATATTTTGTTAATGATACAAGCATCACTTTACAAAATAAATTTTTAATGGAATATGCAAATACAGAAAGATTTTCAGGATATGCAGAAATAGCTTTTCACGATTTTTATAATTTTACTATAAGCCTTTCTGGACATTATTATTATTACCATTACGTAAAAGAAGAATATGAAAATCAATTTTTGAAACCTTGGCACTCACCAAGCTTTGACGTTAGTTTAATTGCTTCTTACAAAATTATCGATAATTTAAATGTCGGTATCAATTTCCAATTAATCGGGCCTCGTTATGCAAGAGAATATGAATTAACAGAAACTGATGATGGATTTGGAAATATTGTTACAACAAAGACAATCGTTGCAAAAAAATTAAAAACAATTGCCGATATAAGTTTGTTCGCTGAATATGAGATATTTAACAATTTTAGTGCATTTTTAGAAATAAACAATATTACTGCTCAAAAACAATATTACTGGAACAATTATCAATCTTATGGTTTTAATGTTCTTGGCGGAATAAAATATGTTTTTTAACAGCTAATAATGAAATACATTGAATTCCTCTTTTTTAGAATTAATGTCGTAATATTTGCAATAACACCTTTCCGACTGCTATATTTTTATTCCGACATTCTAAACTTTTTTTTGTTTAATGTTATTAAATATCGAAAAAAAGTTGTTTTAAAAAATTTACATTCTTCATTCCCTGAAAAATCTGAAACAGAAATTAATAATCTGGCAAAAAACTTTTATAAACACCTCAGCGATATTACCTTAGAATCTATAAAAGGAATGAGCATCAGTGAAAAAGAACTTAAAAAAAGATATAAAATTAACAATATAGAAATATTAGACAATTACTATAAAGAAGGAAAATCGCTTTTGTGTTTGACTAGCCATTATGGAAATTGGGAATATGGAATATTGGGAACAGGATTTTTATCTCATGAATTTATCGCCTTGTATTTGCCGTTGACAAATAAATACAGCGAAAAATACGGAGTAAAACGCCGTTCAAGATTTGGTACAAGAATGGTGTCTATAAGAGATTCAAAAGAAGTTTTTTCTGAAGAGTCCAATCGTCCTAAAGCATTTATTCTTGCCGCAGACCAGTCTCCATCAAACAAAGAAAAATCTTACATATTCACTTTCCTAAATCAAGAATCATATTGTTTGCACGGACCTGAAGCTTACGCACGAAAAACAAATTATACAGCTGTTTTTTTTGAAATAAAAAAAGTTAAACGCGGTTTTTACGAATTAAACATCGAAAAATTCATTGACGATTATAGCAGTTTAAACGACGGTGAAATTACCTATAAGTATATAAAGAGAGTTGAAGAAAATATTTTACAAAAACCCGAATTTTGGCTCTGGTCGCACAGACGGTGGAAACTAAACAATTAATTTATGCAAAAAGCTCCTATATCTGTTGTTCTTTTAAATTGGAATGGTGAAAATTTTTTAGATAAATTTTTACCATCTATAATTAAATATTCAGATCCAGAATTAGCCGATATTGTTGTCGTTGATAACGCCTCTACTGATAATTCAATTAAAATCATTAAGAAATATAAAACCGTTAAAATAGTACAATTAGACAAAAATTACGGATTTACTGGCGGTTACAACAAAGGATTAGAACATATTCATTCAAAATACTTTCTTCTTCTAAATACAGACGTTGAAGTAACTGAAAATTGGTTGGAACCTATGTATGATTTGATGGAAAAAAACCCAAATATTGCTGCTTGTGGTCCAAAATTATTAGACTTTTATAAAAGGAATAAATTTGAATATGCAGGAGCTGCCGGTGGATTTCTCGACAAATACGGCTACCCATTTTGCAGAGGCAGAATATTTAATACTCTGGAAGAAGACATGGGACAGTACGATAGTAATATAGATTGTCTATGGGTTTCAGGTGCAGCTTTTATGATTCGTAGCGATTTGTTCTTTTATGCAGGAAAATTTGACGATAATTTTTTCGCTCATCAAGAAGAAGTCGATTTGTGCTGGAGATTAAAAAATCTCGGCTACGACATCGTTTTTGAACCAAAATCTGTCGTTTATCACGTTGGTGGAGGCACTTTACACAAATCGAATCCTCGTAAAACTTTCTTGAATTTTAGAAATAATTTATTTATTATCTGGAAAAATGTCCCCAAAACTACACGAAGAAAAATATTATTTGTCCGCATTTTTATGGACGGAGTTGCATCAATAAAAATGCTTTTGTCTTTTGAGTTCTTCGACTTTTTAGCAGTATATGCAGCTTATTATGCTTTTTGGAAAAAAAGAAGAAATATTAAAGGTATGAATAGAAGGATAGCGTTAAAATATCAAAAAGGAATATATCATAAATCCATTGTTTTCTCTTATTTTTTAAAGAAGAAAAAATATTTTACTGAATTATAAGTTTTTCTCGTTTTTTTATTATAATTTTGAAATAATTATTTTTAGTGATTCCCTGAATATGAAAAAATTTATTCTAATAATTCTTTATACTTGTTTTTTTAGTATTCTATCTTATGGAGGATATGTAAAAGACATGTCATACAAATTAATACAGCCAGATGGAGATACCATTGAATGCTATATCTCCGGAGATGAATTTTATAGACGATATTATGACAGACACGGATATACAATCACAAAACACCCGGTAAACGGATATTATGTTTATGCAAATATCGTTAATGATGAAATAATTGCTACAAATTACATCGTAGGAAAAGCAAATCCTCAAGATTTTGGAATAATTCCGAACCAAGATATTTCTACCGAAAAAAAAATCGCAATTAGAAAAAATCGCTTAGATTTCTATCCTGCAGAAGCAACAAATATTGCAAAATCAACTTCATTAAGGTCAGGTACACTAAATAATATAACTATCTACATAAAATTTACTGACGGAAATTTTTCTCACTCAAAAACTGCTGTTGAGGCATTCTATAACGATACAACGAGAGGAGCCTCTCTATTTTCTTATTATAGAGATATTTCCAACGGGCAATTTAGTATGCCTTCAACTTTTTATCCGAAAACAACAGATGCAGAGGTCTTAGCGTACGAAGACATAAATCCTAGAGGATATTACCAACCTTACAATGAGAGCACGAACACAAATGGATATATTGACGACAATGATGGTTTTGACAGACTTCATGCACTATTAAAAAATGCCATAAATTATTTGGCACCACAAATAGAAGAAGATTTTACCGCTGCAGATTTAGACAACAGCACAGTAGGAACAGATGGCATAGTCGATAATATCTCTTTTATAATTCAAGGCGTTGCGGGAGACTGGGGCTCTGTTTTGTGGCCTCATCGCTGGGAAATCTCAGGAACGCCAACATATCTTAATGGGAAAGAATGTTCCCCATATTTTCTTGTTATGGAGAATCACCTCTTTAACGTCTCTAATGGAAAACAAAGCGTACTCGTTCACGAAATGTACCACGTATTAGGCGCTCCTGACCTTTACAGCTATATTAATTCCAGTCTAAATCTTGTTTTACACTGGGACGTGATGGCTTACAATGCTGTTCCTCCTCAACATTCAACTTCTTATATTGCACAAAAATACGGTCGCTTTATTCCTGAAATTCCTGAGATTAACAGTTGTGGAGAGTTTACTGTGTATTCGCTTTGGGATAGAACCCCGGGACATAATACCGCATATAAAATTCATTCACTTGATTCTCCTGACGATTGGTATTACATTGAATACAGAAAAAGAACAAACGAAGTTTATGAAAGCTGCCCTTCTTTTTCCGGTGAGGGAATTATTATATATCGAGTAAATACATCCACAGATGGAAATTACGATTACGAAAGTGATTCTGACAACGCCGAGGTTTACGTATTTCGCCCTAACGGAACGCCTACAAACGAAGTTGATGGAGAAATTTTAAATGCATACTTCTCCTCTCAAAGTGGAAGAACAAGCTTTAATGACAATTCAAATCCTCCTTGTTTCAATTCGTTAGGTATTACCGAAAATATCGAAATTTTCGATATATCTGCTTCGGGTGGCGACTCAATGACCTTTAAAGTAAGAATGCCATTTGCTCCAATTGCTGATTTTGATCTTGACTCCACTCCTATTATCTACGTTGGCGATTCAATACATTTTATTAACAACTCATCATGTGCGACAAACATTCTATGGGATTTTGGTGACGGAGCAACTTCAACAGAAGAAAATCCTACACATCAATATAACGAGACAGGATCTTTTACCGTTACACTTAGCATAAGTAACGACTACGGCAACGACAGCATAACTTTAACTATTATTGTTGTGCCGGAAAATTCATTGCCACTAGTCGATTTTTCTTATGACACTACGAATGCATGTTCTGGGTATATCAGTTTCACTAATCTCTCTTTGCTATATACTTCACTAGAATGGGATTTTGGCGATGGAAATACTTCGAATGATCCAAACCCAATTCATCAATATCTAAATTCCGGAAATTATTTTGTTTCTCTGTCAGCAACAAATCAATACGGTACTGAGGTTTATAGTCCGTCAATACCAATAAATATCACCAGACCTGAAACACCTACAGTTACAAATGCTTTTAGCTGTGATGAAGGGCTTATTACTCTATTTGCAAATGCATCAGATTCAATTAATTGGTATCAATCCGAAGAAGATAATACATTTTTCCATACAGGCAACAGTTATAGTGATAATTTTACAGAAACTGCCACTTTTTATGTTGAAAACGACAAAATAATTATTGATACTATTAACAACATTGCTGGAGAAAACGATAAAAACTTTGGCACGAACGCAGCAATAAGTCAAAATGGTACATCTGGATTAAAATTTGACGTTTATCAAAATATTATTCTGAAATCTGTTACAGTTTATAACTCTTTTGAAACGAATAAAACAATAAATCTGGCAGATTCACTCGGCAACATTATATATACAACAGCAATAACAATTCCTTCCGATATAACAAACGGGACAACAATTCCATTAAATTGGACAATTCCTCAAGGAAACGGATATAGGCTATTAGCCACATCAGGTAAGTATTTATATCGAACTACATCGAACGTAAACTATCCTTATATTGTCCCCGACATTATCAGCATAACTAATGGAATATCTTTTTCAGACACTACAAATATTCATTACAATATTTTTTATAATTTGGAAATAATATCATTTGAAACATCACATTGTGTGAGTTCCAAAGCTGAAATAACTGCTAACATATTAGAATCTGGACCCATTTTGGCCTCTAATGACACGGCTATATGTTCAGGAGATTCAGTAACAATTTCAGCAGTTTGTTCTCCAGATTGGGATTTATACTTCCAAGGAAACACAGAAAATGGAAACGATTTGTCAATTTTATCTAACAGCGAAACAATATCACAAGCTGGCAGTTACTATTTCAGAGCATACTCTCCCGAAGGAAATTGTTGGGGAGAAGAAGCAGAAATAAACCTAATAGTAAACCCAGTTCCTGAAAACGCCCAACTAGAAAATACATCAATAGAAAGTTGTGAAGGAAATATTGTGGATTTTGAAGAAATTGAAAATGCACATTGGTTTTATCTTGGAAATGAAGTTTCTTTCGCGGACTCAGATGGTATTTACACCGTAATATGTATTGATCCAACATCAGGCTGTAGAAGTGAAGAAAGCGATTCTGTGGAGTTTGTTTTTCATCAATTACCCGATATTACTTGTCCAAACAACATTGAAATAATTCAAGATACAATAATTACTCTAACTGAGAATGTTCAAAACGCTTATTTTAGCGGAGAAGGAATTAATGGAAATACATTTAGTTCAATAGGTCTAGAATCTGGAGATTATTTAATTAGTTATCATTATACAGACACAATTACAAATTGCGAAAATTCTTGCATATTTACAATTACAGTTGTAAACGACTCAACAAATAATTTTAATGAAGAAAATTATAATAAAAACATTTCTATATTTCCAAATCCAAATAAAGGAACATTTACAATAAAAATAAATAATTTTGAAAAAGCAGATTACTATCAAATTATTGATTCACAAGGAAAAATCGTTGCAGAAAATATTATTGATGGCACAGAAATCCTTATAAGTAAAAAATTGATGTCCGGTCATTACATTGTAAGTATTTTTGGAGATGGAAAAATCTATAAAAAACAAATTATTGTAAATAATTAACTTCTAACTTTCCATTCTCAAAAAGAAGCCATGGTCAATTTTATTACCATGTTCTGATAGTCCAAAGACTTTATCAAAAAAAATGATTTTATGCCGTGGAAATGATTTTCTACAAATGTCGAGAAATTTTTCTTCGGGAAACGAATGTAAATAAAAATTCATCAATATAATAGAATGATCCTCTAATATTTGCTGTAGATTTTGGAAGAGAAGTTCTATCATTGAAGAAAAAACCCATTTTTCACCTTTTGTTCCAACGCCAATTGGAGGAGGATCCAAAACAATGCAAGAATATTTTTTATTTCTCTTAAGTTCGCGTTGTACGAAAGTTACAGCGTGTTCAACAATAAAGCGAATATTCCCAATATTTGAAGAAAGAGAATTTGTTTTTGCGATATCAACAATTTTTTTAATAGAATCTACGTGTGTAATTTGATTACAAAAAGGAGATAAAGCCAAAGAAGAAGCTCCGGTATAAGCAAACAAATTCAAAGCATCGATTTTTTCTTTATCAGAATAATAGTTAGTAATAAAATTCCAATTTATTACTTGCTCTGGAAAAATTCCTATATGTTTTGACTGAGAAAAAAATAGATTACAATTTATATTAATTTTATCATTTTTAAAATTAATTAAAAATTTGCTATCAAAATTTAACTTTTTAAAAAAAATCCAGGTTCCGGAAGTTTTATTTTGCTCTACAAAACGTGCATGCGCGATATTTAACCAGTCTTTCGATGATAAAAATGGAATATTTTTTGCAGAAATTTCAGGTCTAATGAGAACAACATTATTGAATCGTTCTAATTTTTCACCATTTCCACAATCTAACAATTCGTAATTTTCAAAGATAGAATGTAGTTTAAGTTCCATATTATCAAATAAATAAAAAAAAGACTGAGAATTAATTCTTAGTCTTTTTTTGCTCCCCTTCTAGGACTTGAACCTAGGACCCCCTGATTAACAGTCAGGTGCTCTAACCAACTGAGCTAAAGAGGAAAATTTCTTTGCAAAGATAAAACTTTTTTTTATATTTGCAAAAAAAAATATTAAAAAAATAAATAAAAAATTATGTCAAAAGTAATCGCAATTGGAAACGCTTTGGTAGATGTTATGACATTATTAGACAGCGACTTAACTCTTTCAGAGTTAAGTATTCCAAAAGGAAGTATGCAGTTGGTGGATTTAAAAACCAGCGAAGAAATTCAAAACAAAACAAAAAATTTAAAAAAATCTCTCGCTTGTGGCGGTTCGGCAGCGAACACAATACGTGCTTTAGCATGTTTAAAAGCAGATTCTTGCTTTATTGGGAAAGTAGGTAACGATGAGTATGGACAATTCTATATTTCGGATATGCAAAATAGCGGTGCAAAAACAAATATAGTTTATTGTAAAGAACCAACAGGAAAAGCTGTAGCATTAATCAGTCCCGATGCACAACGCACATTTGCAACTTTTCTTGGTGCTGCAGGAGAACTAACTGAAAATGATATTAATCCTGAAATTTTTTCCGGGTATAACATTTTTTACGTAGAAGGTTATTTGGTATATAATCACAATTTTATTGAAAAAGCTATTAGAACAGCAAAAGAAGCCGGTCTTACTATTGCATTAGACTTGGCTAGTTATAATGTTGTAGAAGATAATTTGGATTTTCTAAAAGAGATATCTAAAAAATATGTAGATATTATTTTTTCTAACGAAGAAGAATCAAAAGCTTTTTCTGGATTTGATGATCCATATCAAGGGCTAAAATATATTTCCGATTTTTGTAAAATTGCAATTGTAAAAGTTGGAAAAAATGGTTCATATATTAAAAAAGGTGATTTTGAATGTCACGAGCCTGCATTGAATTATGAAGCACTTGACTCAACGGGTGCAGGAGACTTTTTTGCCGCAGGATTTTTATATGGATTAATCAATGGCTATCCATTAGAAATATCTATGAAATTTGCTACAATACTTGCCGGTAACGTTATGGAATTTATCGGTCCAAAACTTGACGAAAAACGTTGGAATTTAGTAGTTTCTCAAATAAATCAAATTTCTTCACTAGTACCAAAAAGATAGGTAGTTATTAAAACATTACGAAAAATACAAAAAAAAGTCGGCAAATAATTTTACCGACTTTTTTATATTACATAAAAAACTATTACTTCGAATGTCTTTTCTTTCTATCTAAATTCATAGGTTCTATTGCCAATTGTTCTCCTTTTAACAAAGAAGCAACACCTTCTGTTTTTCCGCTTTCAGATTGATTGTCAACATAATTACTTGGTTCTGTGTAAGTTGTTATTACACCTTCATAATTACGTAATATCACTCTATTTGGACTTTGAGAAATTACATAATTTGGCATAACTGGAATTTTACCGCCACCACCAGGAGCATCAACAACAAATGTTGGAACTGCATAACCTGAAGTATGTCCACGTAAATTTTCAATAATTTCAATACCTTTTGATACTGGAGTGCGGAAATGTTCTAATCCCATTGACAAATCACATTGGTAGATATAATAAGGACGAACTCTGATTTTTACGAGATTCTGTACTAATTTTTTCATTATCTCTGTATTATCATTAATACCTGCCAATAAAACACTTTGATTTCCTAGAGGAATACCTGCATTTGCAATTCTTTCACAAGCAGCCTTAGATTCTTCAGTAATTTCATTAGAATGATTAAAATGAGTATTGATCCAAATTGGATGATATTTCTTCAACATATTGCATAAATCATCGGTAATACGTTGAGGACAAACAACAGGAGTTCTTGTACCAATTCTGATGATTTCTACATGAGGAATAGCACGCAATCTCTTAATAATTGATTCTAATTTTTCGTCTGAAACCATAAGAGCATCACCGCCAGACAATAACACATCACGTACTTGTGGTGTTTTTGCAATATATTCAATACATTGATCTATTCTGTCGAGAGTAGATTCACAGTCATTTTGACCTGCAAAACGTCTTCTTGTGCAATGACGACAATACATAGAACACATATCAGTAATAAGGAAAAGAACTCTATCCGGATAACGATGAGTTAAGCCCGGAACTGGAGAATCTTCATCTTCGTGTAACGGGTCAAGTAAATCAGCGGCTACTTTGTGTGTTTCCATTCCTGTAGGAATAGATTGCTTTCTAATCGGACAATTTTTGTCATTAACATTAACCAAACTCAAATAGTACGGTGTAATTGCCATACGTAAAGTTTCGAGAGATTTTTTAACTCCTTCTTCTTCTTCTTTAGTTAAATTGATATATTTCTTTAATTCGTCTAATGTTTCAATACGATTTGCAACTTGCCAATTCCAATCGTCCCACTGTTTTTTTGTAACATTAGGAAATAGTCGTTTAATACCTTCGTTCATAAATATTTCTTTTTTTTTACAAATTTACATAAAAAATATATTATTTCAAACAAAATATTTTATTCAAAAAAATTATATTGCATTTACTAAAATTATATTGTATTTTTGTAAAAAATTTTTGATGTCGTCAATAATTACATTAACAGGAGATTTAGGAAGCGGAAAATCAACAGTTTCGAAGCAGCTAATAAAAAAATTGGGTTACGATTATATTTATACTGGTGCAATACAAAGAAAAATTGCAGAACGATATAACATGAGTACCACAGAATTAAATATTTATGCAGAAACTCATCCCGAAATTGACGATGAAATTGACTCCATTTTTAAAAATTTTAATAATTCGGAAAATTTAATTATCGATTCTCGTTTAGCTTGGTTCTTTGTTCCTAATTCTTTTAAAATTTTTCTGAAAACAAATATTGTTGTTGCCGTTGATAGAATTATTTGCGATAAACTCAGAAAAAATGAAGTCTATTGCTCAAAAGATGAAGCTATTAAAAAAATTACTGAAAGAAAAAACAGCGAAAACAAACGCTATCTTGATTACTACGGTGCTGATCCTACAAATATGTCAAATTATAACTTAATTATCGATACAACATATCTTTCGATAGAGCAATTATGCGACTTAATACTTGAGAATTACGCCATTTGGCAAAAAAATAATAATTATAAAGCTGTTTTCCTTTCACCAAAAAACATTTTTCCGACAAAAAATAAGAAACAATATTCAGAACAAGAAAAATTTCCCGAAAAAATATTATTAATTAATCATAATAATAACGATTTTATTATTGATGGACATCAAATAGTTGAAACATTTTTAAAAAAAGAAGAAAAACTAATAACAAATATTGAGTACGTAAATGATACGTTTTTCGATGAAAAGATTAATATTTCAACTATACAATTATGGGAAAAAGACAATAACTTTAATTTTCTGTTTTACCCAAATAAAAATTAGACGAATATTCATTTTTTTTCTATAAAATATTTGTTTTACTTTGATAAAAAGCAAAAAAAACTTAAATTTGCATAAACATATGATGAGAGATTTTACTAAAATTTTAAGATATAT
>CAZBPT010000029.1:19149-27509 GCA_964493875.1 uncultured Bacteroidales bacterium
CTTGGATATTTTACCGAAGAAAGAAAAGGAAATATTATTTCACGTATGAGTAACGATGTTAAAGAAATAGAATGGGGAATAATGAGTTCTTTGGAAATGATATTTCGAGACCCATTACGTATCCTCATATATTTGGGTACAATGGTTTATCTTGACTGGAGATTAACGATATTCGCTATTATTTTGTTCCCTATTGTAGGATTGATAGTTGGTGCTTCAGGTAAGAAATTACGTGGTACTTCACTCAGAGGCCAGCAACAAATAGGCACATTACTCGCTCAAATTGAAGAGATGATTGGCGGATTGAGAATTATTAAAGCTTTCAACGCCGAAGACAAATGCTATAACAGATTTAAAAAGCAAAATAGAGACTATACAAGAACATCAAACAAAATTTCCAGATTACAATTTTTGGCAAGTCCACTAACAGAATTTCTTGCAACCATTTCTGTTGTTATTATTATGATGTTTGGCGGCAAACTAATTATTAATGATGCCGGTACCACATTAACGCCAGCTCAACTTATAGGATTTTTAGTTATTTTTAGTCAAATTATCGTTCCAGGAAAAGCTATTACAACTGCTTGGTATAATATCAAAAAAGGTATGGCTTCTGTTGACAGAGTTTCAGAAATACTTACTGCAAAAAATCTTATTATTGAAAGCCAAGGTAATAAAACTATTGAAAAATTTCATGATAAAATAGAATTCAAAAACGTTTTCTTCTCTTATTCAGGTCAAATGGTTTTGTCTGATATTAATCTTACTATAAAATATGGACAAAAAATTGCACTAGTAGGACAAAGTGGTTCAGGAAAAACAACGCTCGCCGATTTAATCCCACGTTTCTATGATGTTATTTCCGGGGAATTGCTTTTTGACGGTAATAATATTAAAGATTACACTATCGTTTCTATTCGCAATCAAATAGGATATGTTTCTCAAAATCCAATTTTGTTTAATGACAGTATTTATAATAATATTGCATTGGGAAAAGATGGCGCTACTCGTGAAGAAATTATTGCTGCCGCAAAAATTGCTAATGCTCACGATTTTATTATGGCTAGTGACAATGGTTACGAAACAAATATTGGGGACGGCGGTAGTAGATTATCTGGAGGACAAAAACAACGCTTAAGTATCGCTCGTGCTATTCTGAAAAATCCTTCTATCCTGATTTTTGATGAAGCTACTTCCTCTCTCGATACAGAATCTGAACTTTTGGTTCAAAATGCTTTAGATACTTTAATGTGTGGAAAAACTGCAATAATTATTGCTCACCGTCTTTCTACAATTAAAAACGTTGATACTATTTGCGTTGTTGATAAAGCAAGAATTATTGAAATGGGCTCACATAACGAATTGATAGAAAAAAAAGGTGCTTATTATGATTTATATAAAATTCAAAATCAATAAGCAATTACAAAAAATTATACAGTATGAACAAATATATCCTCAATATCGGTATTATTATGCTGGCTCTTATGTTTTTTTCTTGTGACGACACAAAGAAAAGACCCGACCTCAGTAAAACAAAAGAGTTAAAGGAAATTGCATATTCGTTTAATAATCCGCCAAAATTTCGAAAAGATGCTGTCTTGTTATTTGAAAATAAAAATAACGATTCTTTGGTGAAAGTTGATATTGAAATGGTAAAAACTGATGAAGAAAGAGCTCGTGGACTTATGTTCCGTCCGCAAATGGATAAACTAAATGCCATGCTTTTTATTATGGAAGAAGAAGAATATCAGTCGTTTTGGATGCGAAATACTATAATATCGTTAGATATCATTTACATCAACTCAAATTACGAAATTGTTGATATTTATAAAAACACAAAAACCGAAAGTGATAAATCTTTACCTTCGGCATATCCTGCAAAATATGTTGTTGAAGTAAATGCAGGTTTTTGTGATGAATTTGCTATCAATGTCGGCGATAAAATTAAAATCAATTAAGTATGGATACAGATTATTTTTTTATTCGTAGCGACAGAAAATATATCAGAATTAATGTAGATGATGTAATTTACATTGAAGGATTAAAGGATTATGTTTCATTAAAAACAATATCGGAACAATATCCTATTGCTATGAATATTAAAACAATTTATGCTCAATTAAACCACGAAGTTTTTCTTCGTATCAGCCGTTCGTCAATTGTCAATGTAAATAAAATCGCAGAAATAGAAAGGAATAATCTATATTTATCTGGAGCTGATAAAGTTTTGTCGATAGGTGAAAATTATCGTCCACAATTACTAGATTTTTTACAAAGCAAATTAATAAAAAAAGATACAAAAAATCTTAATCTGCTAGAAGAATAACTTTATTATCTCTCAGTAAGTATTTTTCACCTGTCTCAGGACATATTGCAATATTATCATTGCCAAAAGAAAGTTTTATTCCTGCTTTTGAAACCCAGGCTATTTGTCTTGAAGGATTTCCAACAACTAAAGCAAAATCTGGAATATCGGAACAAACAACGGCTCCAGCTCCTATAAGTGCATATTTTCCTATTGTATTACCGCAAACTATTGTAGCATTAGCACCAATGCTGGCACCTTGTTTTACTAAAGTAGTTTTGAATTCCGATTTTCGGGAAATAAAACTTCGTGGATTTGTTACATTGGTAAAAACACAACTAGGACCCAAAAAAACATCGTCTTCACATATTACTCCAGTATATAAGGAAACATTATTTTGAATTTTAACGTTTTTACCAATTTTAACATCAGGTGAAATCACCACATTTTGACCGATATTACAATTTTCACCAATTTCAGAATTATCCATGATATGGCAAAAATGCCAAATCTTTGTTCCAGCACCAATCTTTGAACTTGATTCAATTATTGAACTTTCGTGACTGTAATAATTCTTTTCCATTAAACAATTAAATAAATTAATAAATAAATCTACCTTTATCGCTAGTAATCGTTAATTTCTTTTTTTCTGCAGTTTCGCAATAACCAATAATTTTTGCATCAACGCCATAAGATTTTGATATTGCAATTATTTCATCTGCCGTTTTTCTGTCGGTATATATTTCCAAACGATGTCCCATATTGAAAACCTTATACATTTCCTGCCAACCTGTATTACTTTCTTTTTGGATTATTTCAAATAAAAGAGGAATATCAAAAAGATTGTTTTTTATAATATGAAGATTATCAACAAAATTAAGAACTTTTGTTTGTGCACCACCGCTACAATGAATAATTCCGTTAATATTTTGACGGTGATTTTTTAATATTTCTTTAACTATCGGCAAATATGTTCTTGTTGGTGATAATAATAATTTTCCGATATCGGTATATGGTTTTTCCAATTTATCTGTAACTTTATAGCTTCCACAATATACCAAATCGTTTGAAATATGTTTGTCGAAACTTTCAGGATATTTTTCTGCATAATAATGAGAAAGAACATCATGACGTGCAGAACTTAGTCCGTTACTTCCCATTCCAGCATTATAAAAATCTTCGTAGTTTGCTTGTCCAAAAGATGCTAATCCAACAATAACATTTCCGTCAGATATTTTTTCATTTGTGATAACATCTTCTTTTTTCATTCTACAAGTTACGGTTGAATCAACAACAATAGTACGAACCAAATCGCCTAAGTCTGCCGTTTCGCCGCCGGTTAATTCTATATTTATTCCAAATTCCCTCATCTTCTGGCAAAAATTATTCGTTGACTCAATAATAGTCTTAATTACTTCGCCAGGAATTAAATTTTTGTTTCTTCCAATTGTTGATGATAATAAAATATTGTCAGTAGCGCCAACACAAAGCAGGTCATCGGTATTCATAACAATAGCATCTTGAGCTATGCCTTCCCACACCGACAAATCGCCAGTTTCTTTCCAATAAATATATGCCAACGAAGATTTTGTACCGGCACCATCGGCATGCATAATATTACAATAATCTTTATCGTGGGCAAGAATATCTTCATTTATTTTACAAAAGGCTTTTTTAAAAATACCTTTATCAATATTTTTTATTGCATTATGAACGTCTTCTTTACTTGCAGAAACACCTCTTTGGTTGTATTTGTTTTCAATCATGTGTTAATTTTTTTGAACAGTTGAATATTTTTTTTGTTTTTTTAAAAACGGTATCGCTATTACTGAAAAAATTCCAAGAACAATAATAAAAATAGTTTGCATTCCGTGAGCAATCAGAGCAAAAGAAGTAGCATCGTTTTCTGCAACAGAATAAACAATTAGCGTTTGTATCACCATAAAATGATAAGCTCCTAAACCGTTGGGCGACGGTGCCAACATACCATAGCTACAAGCCATAAAAGTAGTTAGGGCAACAAGAAAATTCAAATTTGCAATATCTCCGCCAAAAGCGAAAAAACACAAATAAAATTCTAAAAAATAACAAACCCAAATTCCAACAGAATACAATATGAACAAAAACGGATTTCTTACATCCTTCACGCTTATCATCCCATACCATAAACCTTTTACAAAAGATTGAATTTTTATGAATATTTTAAAGCGATTGAATTTTCCTTTGATGATTAAAATAAATAATATTCCTATAATTATCAAACTTATAGATATTATTAAAATATATTTTATGTTGGCTAATTTTTGTAAATTTTCGTATAAAACAGGATTATTAGAAATTAACGCTTCTACTTCTGTTGTTTGTAAAAAGAAGGCTAGCACAGTGAATAATAACATTAAGATAATATCTACTGCTCTTTCGGAAACAACAGTTCCAACAACTTTTGAGAAAGGGCTGTTATTATATTGGGAAACAAGGGCACAACGACTAATTTCACCTGCACGCGGAATAGCTAAATTTACTAAATAGCCGTTTAACACCGCGATAAATACCGAAAAAAATGTCGTTTTATTTTCTTTGTCATCAATAAGCATCTGCCAACGTACTGTTCTCAAAACATGACTTATTATGCAAATTAAAAAGGCCAATACAAAAAACCAATAATTAAGATTTAGCAAAAGACCTTGTAAAGAACTAAAATCAAAATCTTTATATACCAAATAAAATAATAATATACCAAAAGTAATAAATACAATTATTTTAATTATTTTTATGATTTTGTCTTTCAAGTTTTGTATTTTTGTATTACAAATATAACATTTTTTATATGGTAAAAGCAAAAAAATATTTGGGACAGCATTTTCTTAACGATAAAAATATCGCCAATAAAATTGCAGCCTCACTGGTGAATGAAAAATCATTGCAAATTCTAGAAATTGGTCCCGGGACAGGAATTCTTACAAACGAATTATTAAAATATCAAAATAACTTAACTCTTATTGAAATAGATGGCGAATCGGTAGAATATTTAAAAAATAATTTTGAAGATAAATTTAACCTCATCGAAGGGGATTTTTTAAAAATGAATCTTAAAAATATTTTTAATGATGAATTTTGTATTATAGGAAATTTTCCATATAATATTTCCAGCCAAATTTTCTTTAAACTCTTGGAAAACAAGGAACAAATACCGGAACTTTGCGGGATGATTCAAAAGGAAGTTGCCGAAAGAATTGCAGCGAAAGAAGGCTCAAAAACTTATGGAATTTTGTCGGTACTCTTACAATTGTTTTATAAAATCGAATATCTCTTTACCGTTAACGAAAATGTTTTTACACCTCCGCCAAAAGTAAAATCTGCCGTAATTCGTCTGACAAGATACAGAAGCAAATTAGAACTTGTTAACGAAAAAAATCTTTTTATGATTGTGAAACTCGCTTTTAACCAAAGAAGAAAGACAATAAAAAATTCTCTGTCATCAATATTAAATAGTGAAACAGATACAAGCAATAAATATTTTTCAATGCGTCCGGAACAACTTTCTCCCGAAGATTTTATAAACTTGACAAATATTATTTTCCCTTAATTTTATTTCTATTTTGTGATAAATTAAAACAATTCTGTTCATTTCGACTCCGCTCAATGAACAAAATTGTTCAGTACTATTGTCTCTTTTTATCTTTGTTTTTATCTTTAAAAATATATCCTACAGCAAAGCCGAAACGCCAATATGAGCCATAGCTTGTAATTACCGGGTTAATATATCTTATGTGATTATCTTCTAAAATTCTTATTTGTCCTGTTCCTTCTATTGTTTTTATTAATCCTGCAGAATATTCTGCAAATATGTCGATATAGATAGATTTTTTAGTTTCATAAGAAAATGCCAGTTGTTGAGACAATAAAAAATTGAAGTTAGTTTTGTAATTAGCACTAGAAGAATAAAATGAATAATCAATTTTATTTATTTGAAATTGTTCTTCCCTTTCTTGTATGATCTCCTCGGTAAGGAAACCACTCTCTCCACGATATCCAAAATATATATCAAAATTTATTCCTGAAGAATATTTTATAAAAAAATTAGGAAATACTTGTAATTTATATCCTAATAAAGCAGGAATAGTAAAAGCATGGTATCTATATTGTGTAACAGAACCAAGTGAGAAAACAGGGTCGTTAAGTTTTATTAATCCTCTGGTTTCCGGCAAATAATAATAGTACCCCAAACCTGTTTTTATAAAAATATTATTATCAAAATTTTTATAAAATACCAATTTAAGATTAGTAGGACCCCACCATTCATTTGATTTTATATAATTATTGGAATTTGATATTGATAATATAGGTTTAAAAAACAAACCATTTTCTAGTCCTAAACTGAATTTTTGAGAAAAACAATTTATACTTATAAATATAATTATAATAAGAAATGCTATTTTTATTTTCATGACCTTATATTATTTATTAATTACATGTTTTGTTATGAAGTTTTAATCCGGTATTAAACATATTTTCATTGACTCCGGAATTATATAAAGTATACTTAGACTTAATTTTTTCATTGGCTATTCTAAAATTATTTAAAACCATTATTGTACTAGTAACGCTTTTAGTATTATTAATTTGAAGACCACGATTATTTTTACTTTCTTTAAACACACAATTTGAGTTATAAATATCTCCGTCAATAAAAGCACCCAAGGTATTTGCTTTAGCCCTTCTCCATCTGTTTAATTTCTTCTCATAATTTGTTGTTTTAGCAGTTATCCAAGAAAATGGCCAAATACTAGAAAAATGGAACTTAAATATTAATTTTTTATTACTTGCATAATTATATGATTTTTCAGCATAACCAGTCAATTTACAACAAAATTTTTCTACATTAACCGATTTAGTAATTCTATTGGTACAGCCATCTGATGTTTCTATTATTAATTTTACACCATAAACATTAGGAGATGAATAGATATGACTAGTAGAAACACGATCTGATCCGGAATCTTGTTGCCCGTCCCCAAATAACCAAGTGTAATTTGTTATACTAGAACTACTGCTTGAGGTGCTATAAAAATTCACTTGATTATTAGGCATTACTGTAAAATTAAAATCAGAAATACAATCTCCAACGATAAATTTTCTTGAGCAACTAGATTGTATGACATTATTATATATAACATATAATATGATTTCAACTTCTTCGCCAGCAGAAGATTGAGATAATTCTATGATAGGTTGTTCTACAAGAGAATATGTATAATAATAGTTAGTAAAATATATAGATTCATTTACTTCCCATTTAAAACTACAATCTGAAATATTAGGACCGGAAGACCAATTATTCAAATGATATCTTAAATTATTATTCGGATCCGCATAGAACGAAAAATTTGCATTCCATACAAATTCACCATCTGAAAGTATAATCACATTGGGATTTTCTGCGTCCAGCTCTGCAATATCTTCATAATCAGGGTTATCTACAAATTGTTCTGGAGGGAAATCAGTATAAATGCTTTCTGCCAGATTGAGATCGGCATTCATTATTGCTATTGTAAAATCAGGATAAATTATGTATATTTGTTTGTTTAAGATAACCATAGAATAAGGAGATAATATAGTTCTAATATATGGGCTTAATATATAATGAGAATCCGGGTCCTCATCACTTATTAATAAACTATCATTCTCGAATGCAATGACTTCGTCTTCAATTTTATTTCTTAAAGATAAGAAATTATATTGTTTTTCAAAAGCAACTAAAATAGGATCATCTGGATATTTACCAAGACTATCTTTAAATAGCATTGAGTAATCGTATAGCATTTGTATTACTTCATTCATTTGTTTTTCATCTCTAAACTCTAATATATTGTTTCTATTTTTAATATTTTGCTTTTTTAAGTTCGACAATAACTCGCTAACAATAGGTTCGTTAAATAAACTATCAATTGTTGATTTTGAATAAATACTAACAGAATCGTTTAAAATGTTTTGTTTTTCTTTATCACAACTTAAGAATATTATTGTAGTAGCTACAATACTAATTGATATAAAT
>CAZBPT010000030.1:0-5450 GCA_964493875.1 uncultured Bacteroidales bacterium
TGTAGCCTACATTCGTAGGATATGTTCCTTGTGCTGTTAGTGTTATCGGGTCAGAATGTCCGTTTGCATAATCCCAACAAAGATTTACATAATTAATCCCGTTTTCAAAAACCATTGACGGCGTTGAATTAATAATATCAACTGTTCTGTATGGACATTGGAATGTACATGAAAGGGTCCCCGACAAACTTGCTCCTGATACAGAAGAGGTAAAAACAAAAGTCAAGCAACCTGACGTATTTGCTGCTGTTGCCTGAACTGCAATTTGTCCTGTTTGTGTAGAATTGTTCCATGTATTTAATAATGGATCTGATGTTGTTGATCCATCATAAATCAATAAAGTCATTCCTGCCGGAAAACTATGAGAAGAAACAAACAATGAAACATGATGATTTAACGGGTCATTTGAACAAACAGTAACTTGATATGGAGTGTTTAACTGATAAGAACCTATTGTAAAGGCGCCGCTACAAGTACTTATTGTTTGTCCATTATTCCCTACAATACTTACTTGAGCAAATAATGAACCTATTGCTATAAAAAAGGCAAATGTATATAATAGTAATTTTTTCATGATTTATTCTTTATTTTTTTGATAATTATTATATCTAACTATATTTCCGGCCTCATTTCTAATATCTTTTTCTGCCCAAATCAATAACATTTTACCAGTGTTTCCTACTTTATAATAGGTATTCCAATCATAATCCAATTTTATATTATAAAGAAATGGATTAAAATTATTGATATCATCTTCGCTTACTTCATAATCTTCAATGACTTCACCAGTATTTATATCTATTCTTTTTAATTCTGTATATTTTATGTCTTTATCAGGCATATCTTTAAAGGAACATGCACGTGTAACATAAAGATTAAGATATTCAAATTCAACAGAATTATTTTTTTTCAGTTCTGTTAAAGTTGCCTCGTCATATTTTACCAATAATTTTTGATTAAATTCTTGTGCGAATGTAATAACACTCGTAAAGAAAAAAATAAAAATAAATAAAAATTTAATTTTGTTCATATTTTGCTTTTATTTTACTTGTATTTTATTTTTTTAATATTTTATAAGACTCAAAAAAATGATTTTAGTTTGTTTTTTTATATTTTTTTTTTAATTTTCTACTTTTCCACCGAATTTTTCTACTATATTAGTGACAACTTCTATTAGATTTTTAAGAATATCTTCAGAAGAAGCTTCTGCAATGAAGCGGATATATGGTTCTGTATTAGATTGACGAATATTTAGCCACCAATTTTTATATTCTAAACGATAGCCATCAAAATCAAAGAGAGCGATTGGAGCTTGTTCGTTTTTAAAATGATTTACAACAGCTTCCATAGCTTCATCTTTATTGTCAATTTTAAAATTAATTTCTCCTGAATTATAATATTTTTTAATATTTGAAATTAATTTTGAAACAGAAATACCGTCATTATGCATTTTTTCGACAACGCGAAGAATGAGTAAACAAGCAAGCATGCCGGAATCAGAATAAAAGAAATCTTTAAAATAATAATGACCGGCAAGTTCTCCACCGAATAGACCGCCTACTTCTTTTAATTTTGGAGAAGCATAAGCACGTCCAACTCTCCACATTACCATTTCAGCTCCCCATTTTGAAGATAAATATTCACCAACAGCTTTTGAAGTTCTTATATCATGAACAACTTTAGCGTCTTTATAACCTAGTTCGTCAAAGAAATAATGACCAAGAACGGCTAGCATTAAATCGGGAGAAATAAATTGAGAGTTTTCATCTACGAACATTACTCTGTCTGCATCTCCGTCAAAAATAACTCCGATATCAGAACGATTAACTGCAACATGCTTTTGCAGGTCTTCAATGTTTTTCGGATTTAAAGGATTTGGGTCGTGATTAGGAAATTTGCCGTCTAGATTATCATATAAATATAAAGGAATATTTCCAAGTAATTCTTTAACAATAAGAGCAGACATACCGTTGCTACAATCAAGACTGACCTTAAGACCTGCTAATTTTGGAACATATTTACGTAAAAAGTCAATATATGCTTCTTTAATATTAAATTTATGAACTTTCCCTTTGATAGGAGATGGGAAAATTTCTTCGCTATCAATTAAAGATTCAATTTTTTTCAAGCCATTATCATAACCAATAGGTTTTGCATTTTTTCCTGATACCTTCAGTCCGTTATGATTTGGTGGATTGTGAGATGCTGTTATCATAACAGATGCTTCAAATCCAAATTTTGCCGTGGAATAATAAATCATAGGAGTTGTTGCCAATCCAGCATCATAAACATCTGCTCCAGCATCTGTAATACCTTTGATGAGATATTCGAGAACTTCTGGAGAAGACTCTCTCACGTCACGCCCTACTAATATTTTTTCTGTCATCATTACTTCTGGTAAGAAGTAACCAATTTTATAAACGTCTTCTTTGTTAAAATCAACGTTATAAACTCCTCTAATGTCATAAGCTTTGAATGCTTTCATCATAAAAAAATTTTTTTTTAAATATATTTCACTTTCTTTAATTAATTTACTTTTTGTGGAAGATATGTATATTCTACATCTTCTTCATTCATCTCGGGTTTTTTATATTTATTAATATTATCCTTTATAAACAAAATATTTTTTTTATTATTGTTATTTAATAAAAGGTTTTTACTATCAAAAATCGTACAAAATAAATTGTACAAAAATAAATAATCTAATCCCGAATATATATAATTGCCTTTATTAATTTTATGAGGCCAATTTAACCTCGAAGTAGAACACCATTCTATATTAAAATTTTCCGCATTTACTAAGGAATTTGGACCTTCAATAGGTGCAAGCGACAATAAATTTTCATAATATTCCTTATCTTCAAAATATTCCTTACTATTATTATATATTCTCTCATATTTATCGTTATGTAAAATCAATAATATCAATGGATTATGTTCGTAAGTCCATTTTGTTCTTTTATCTCGGAGAAGATATAATAAGTCTGTTGAATTTTCACGCCAATTTATATCGGCTACAGATGCTAACGCCCTGAACATATAATCATCATAACTTTCGGGTAAAGGCATTGCTGCAATATACATAATAGGTGTATTTTTGAATAATAAAGATTTAAATAAATATTTTGCCAATCCTTTATCGGAATTATCGTTATGATGGATTGCTTTTCCAGTAATTTTGTCTGCAGCTTCCGCAAATCCATATGAATTAAGGAAAACTCCCATATCTTCTCCACTCCCCTCTGCAACTAAATCGTTTGTGACAGGATTTTTGATATACCAATAAGAAGAGAGTAATTTCCCAAAATTATTTTTTGAAGGCCTTGCATAAAAATTATTTGAAATTCTCAACACAATCTTTTGTTCTGGATAACTATGTGACATATTTGATATTAATCTGTCAACAATGTCATCTACCCAAACCGAAAAATTTATCTCATCATTAACCCAAATATTTCTTGATCTTAAATAATCAGGTATATAATTATTTTCAAAATTTAATTCTATATCTTTAATATTTTCGGTTTTTACAAATTTTTTTATCAGAGCGAGAGCCTGAAAAAGATATGAAATATTATCTTGACTCATTGCTTGTCGCGGAATTACACCTTTTTGATAAACCGACAAATAAGTATTGCTGGCATCTTTCCTTTTATTTAAAGATCCATAATCTGCCAAAAACAAAGAATGGTATTGTTTCCAAAAACCTAATGTAACATCATCACGAAGCATAAAACCATTTATGTCATCAGGATATTTCACATAACCGGCACTTTCGGCAGTTTCACTTTCCTTAATGTTATGATATTTTCTCAACAAATATTCTGAATAGAGGTCTAAACGTTCTATTGCAAACATTGAATATAATAACATTGAAAGTGTTTCTGTATAATCTTGATTATTAATTTTTAATAAATTATATTCACAAGCTAGAAAAGAGAGCCAATGATTAAAATTAGCATTACCATCGCTCCACGAAACCCATTTTACTTTCCCTTCATTATCAATAATTTTATCCATAGCTGGAATATTAGTACCAAACTGTTCAACATTTGGACTTACTACAACCCACTCAGATATCAATTTATTTCTATAATGATTATATTTTTCGTTTAGTTGAATATTTGAAAAACATAATAATGAATAAGATATAAGAAATGAAATAAAAAGTAATTTTTTAATCATTACAAATGAAAGAAAATAAGTGGAAACAGATAATTACATATAATTTTGTTAGAGTAAAATTTATTCTTTTTCCCTATTCGCAATTTTGGTTTTTATATGCTTAACAAAACCTCCAATCAATTTATTTACTTCCTCTAATTTTTCGAAGATATTATCTTTTTCTTCTTCAGAAATAATATTTAAATCGATTGCTATATAAATCAAAGTTTTAATCTCTGAACTATATTCTTGTGCAAAATAAAGATGTCTTAGAAAATCTGAATTTGTTACTCTTTCAAAGCCTTTTGCAATGTGAATTGAAATTTTTTGGGCAGAAATTCTTATGTTTTTTTGAAAATCCGAATTGTCAAAATCCAATTTATAAATTTCAACTGCAAGTTCTTTCGCTTTTTGCCAAGCATAAATTTCTTCTAATTTCATAATAATTTTTTTGAATTAATAATTAAAATACAAAGATATAAAAAAAATGTAATAAATTTTTTTTTTTTTGAAAAAATGACTATTTTTATAAATTATTATTATTGAATTATGAAAAAACACAAAATTTACATTTTAGTTTTATTGTTAATATTGTTATCTATTCTTTCCATTGTTATTTATTCAATTATAAAAAACAATGGGGACCCAAAAATTTCTGATCCTTCTGAATATAAAGATTACATCTCTGCATTTTCACCAACAGTAATTTCTAAAAACGATGAAATAATTGTCCAATTTACAGATAAATTTTTAACAAATATCGACAAAAAAAATCTTGATGTCCTTACAATCAGCCCTAACGTGAAAGGTAATACTTCCTGGGAAAATAATGTTCTAGTTTTTAAACCAGAAAAACCCTTGCTTTCAGGCAAAGTATATTACGTTACAGTAGATTTAAAAGCTCTTGACGATAATGTTCCAAGCGATAAAAAACATTTTATTTTTTCTGTTTTCACAAAAAAACAAAGCATTAATGTGAGTTTCTCGCATATCAAAACAACGGAAATGACAAATTTTTCTAAACAAGACATATACTACAAAGTAGTTCTTAACGATGGAGAAAGCGTTGAAAATATTCAAAAATGTTTGAAAACAACGAAAAAATATCCTTTGGAAATTACTGCATTAAACGATAAAGAATTTACTGTAGTAGTTAAAAATGTAGAAAGAAGTTCTTCTGAAAATAAAACATTTAAATTCGACTTCTACGGCAATTATATAGGAAGTAAAAACAAAGGTAGTATTTCAACTGAAATCCCTGCCACTAACATTTTTAAAATTATCGA
>CAZBPT010000030.1:5550-17487 GCA_964493875.1 uncultured Bacteroidales bacterium
TTTTTACAAACAAACAGTTTAAACGGAAGCGACAATCTAAATAGAGTTGGAAAAGCAATAATCAATAAAACAATAGATCTAACAGGAACAGACGTTAACGATTTCAATAAATTTAATACTTTTTTTATTGATATTAGCGAAATTGTTAAAATCCAGCAAGGTGCAATTTACAGAATTGAAATTTCATTCCGAAAAGAAAATTCAATATTTGTAGACGAAGAAGGCAAAATAAATGATAATCCCGTTGTCTTTTTACCCGAAGATAATGAATGGAATTGGTTTGATTATTATACTTACAATTCTTACGAAGTAAGTGATTATGAGTACGATTATTACGAAGATTGGGACAATAATAATTCTCCTTCCTCAGACAGTTATTACGGTTACAGAAGAGCACTAAGTTTTAATATTTTGGCATCAAACATTGGTTTAATTGTAAAACAAGGTGAAGACCATGTTTTAAACGCTTATGTTACAGATATCTTGAATGCAAAAACTGTTAGTAATGCAAGAGTTGCAGTATATGACTATCAACAACAACTCATTGCAGATGGAACAAGTGATAACAGTGAAGGAAAAGTGACTTTTAAATTCAAAAAAGAAGATAGTCCATATTTTGTTGTGGCAAGTAACAACAAACAAAATGCTTATATTACTTTAGATGATTTCAATGCATTATATACAAGTAAATTTGATGTTTCTGGGGAAGTAGTACAAAATGGAACTAGTGCATATATTTATGGCGACAGAGGCGTGTGGCGTCCCGGCGACAGTATTTTTTTAGGATTTATTATTAATGAAAAATTATCAAAAAACCCAGAAGGAACTCCAATAAAATTAGAAGTAAGAAATCCACAAAATCAAATTATATATTCTGAAGTTCAGGGGAAAAACGAAAAAGGATTTCATTTGTTTAAATTCAATACCGACACAAAAGCAAGTACAGGATATTATTATGCCGACTTTAAATTTGGAGGTCAACATTTCTCAAAATCATTGATGGTAGAAACAATTAAACCAAACCGCTTAAATATCTTATTGGATTTCAACAAAAAATACTTGACAGGAGATGGTTCTGTTATTGCTTCGCTAAAAGCAAATTGGCTTCAAGGGAATCCTGCTACTAATATGAATTTTACAACAAATGTTAGTTTTTCGTTGCTAACTAATCCTTTCAAAGGATATGAAGATTATACTTTTAATAATAATGCAGCGATTTTCAATTATGAAACAGACGTAATTATTAAAGGAAAAACAGATAATGACGGACTATATAAAGCTCCTGTAATTTACAATAAATTAAAAAATGCCCCTGGAGTTTTAAAAGCATCACTTACAACAAAAATTCTAGAAAATAGCGGAAATATTAATATTTCGGAACAAGACATCAAATACTTCCCATACAAAAATTACATTGGAATGAAAACAAAAGATGCTTATTCATTACCTATTAACAAAGACGTAACTTTTAATTTTATCGCTCTCGATATCAATAATAAAATTTTGACAGAAAAAACTGAAATAGAAATTTCCGTATATAAAATTGAATCTTACTATTGGTATGATATCAGCGATCAAAAAACAGATTATATCACCGCCAATTACAATAATGCCCTCTTAAGAGAAAAGTACAGTTTCACAGGAAAAGGACATTATGATTTAAAATTTGAGGAAGATGGTTCTTACTTTTTTGTAGCAAAAAACATTAATACAGGGCAAATAATTTCAGAACAAGTTTATGCTTCTCCTTATTATCAAGAAAATAATGAAAATGGATTAACAAATAATACTGATTCTCCTGAATTAATAAATTTTAAAAGTGATAAAGAAAAATATAATGTTGGAGAAACTATTAAAATAAAAGTTCCACTTGGTACTGGCATTGCATTAGTAAGTATTGAAAATTCTACAGAACAACTAAGTTCGTTTTGGGTAAAAAGTAATGTTAAAAATGAAATTTCTTTTACAATTAAGGCAGAAGAAAAGATGGCACCAAATATTTTTGTAAACATCATTTTTTTACAGGCACACAATAACACAATTAATGACCTTCCGATACGCATATACGGAATAATTCCAATACTTGTAGAAGACCCCAACACTCACTTATATCCTATTATTGAAGTTGCAAATGAATTACAGGCAGAAACAGAAATCACCGTCAAGGTTTCAGAAAAAGACGGTAAAAAAATGACTTACACAATTGCCATGGTTGACGAAGGATTATTGTCGTTAACGAACTTTAAAACACCAAATCCTTGGAATGCATTTTTCAGCAAAAAAGCTCTGGGTGTAAGAACTTGGGACGTATATGACGATGTTATAAAAGCTTTTGCTATTGATGCTAACAGGACTCTAAGTATCGGTGGCGATATGGCGGAAAAACTTTCAAATGCAGATGCAGTTCAAGCAAATCGTTTTAAAAGTATGGTTCGTTTTTTAGGACCTTTTACATTAGAAAAAGGAATGAAAAAAAATCATAAAATTAAACTACCACAATATATTGGAGCTGTAAGAACTATGGTTGTAGCTGCCGGAGAAAATTCTTACGGTTCTGCCGAAAAAACATCAAAAGTTGTTAAACCTTTAATGATATTGGGAACAGCGCCTCGTAAAATCGGCATTAACGAAAGTTTTAAAATTCCTGTTACTGTTTTTGCAATGAAAGAAAATATCAAAAACGTTTCAATATCAATCAAAACCAACGATAAGTTAAATGTTGTCGGAGCAAAAAACAAAACAATAAACTTTTCAAAAACTGGAGAAAAATATATCGAATTTGACTTAAAAGCCAATTCTAAAACCGGAATCGGTAAAATCAACATCACGGCTAATTCAAATAATAATGTATCACACTATGACATAGAAATAGATGTGAAATATTTGAACAACAAAATTACAGAATCAATTTGTGGCATCAAAGAATCAGGAAAAGATTTCACAGAAACATTTAATACTTATGGTATTACAGGAACAAATGAAGCATATCTGGAAATTTATTCCATTCCACCAATAAATTTAGAAAAGCGTCTCGACTATCTTATCACATATCCGCACGGTTGCATAGAACAAATAGTATCATCGGTTTTTCCACAGTTATATTTGGAAAATTTTATCACATTAGATTCTGCAAAGAAAAAAGAAATACAAAACAACATAAAAATATGTATTTCAAAATTAGCAAAATACCAAACACGTGATGGAGGTTTTTCATATTGGCAAGGCTGTAATTATGCAAACGAATGGGGAACAAGTTACGCTGGACATTTTATGATTGAAGCCGAAAAAGCAGGTTATTCGATTCCAATAAACTTAAAAAATAATTGGATAAAATTTCAGAAAAAGTATAGCGGAAATTGGGAAAATAAAGGTGCATTCTCACAAGAAAACCAAGCATATCGTTTATTAACATTGGCATTATCTGGCAATGCCGATATGAGTGCAATGAATAGATTAAAAAATTTAGGAATTACCACAACTGCAAAATGGAACTTGGCGAACGCATATTCTATTATCGGCAAAAAAAATATCGCAAAAGAAATTATTTTTAAACTTGATAAAAATATTCCGGAATACAATGATTACTATGGCAGTTTCGGTTCTGCCACACGCGACAAAGCCATGGTGCTTGGAACACTTATCAATCTAAATGATAAAAATAATGCATTCCTTGTTCTAAAAGATATTGCCACCGTACTTGGTTCAGATAGTTATTGTAGCACACAAACAACAGCTTACTCATTAATGGAAATTGCTAGATACATAAAAACCTTTGGAAATTCAGAAAAAATTGATTGTAACTATACAATTAACGGACAAACATATTCCGCCAAAACGAATAAATCTGTATTTAAGACAAAACTAAAAATTAACGAAAACAACAACAGTTTAACAATAACATCAAACAATTCCGATATATTTTACGTAAATATAGTACAAAAAGGGATACCGGAAGCAGGTTCTGAAACAACGGCGAATTCATACATCGACATGCAAATTAAATACACAAATCTTGATGGAGGACTAATTGACATAACTAATCTGCAACAAGGTTGCGATTTTATTGCAACAGTAACAATACGACAAAATAATCCTGCATTCGCAACTCTTAATAATGTTGCACTTTCACAAATTTTTCCATCAGGCTGGGAAATTCTAAATTCGAGAATGTATACGACGAAATTAGGCGAAAATTCTCTTTTCGAATACCAAGATATTAGAGATGACAGGGTATTAACATACTTAAACATGGTTAGAAACAGATTATACACATACAAAGTTATGCTGACGGCAAGTTACTGTGGAGAATTTTATCTGCCCGCAACTACTTGTGAATCAATGTATGACAATAATAATTACGCCAGAGAAAAAGGAAAATTTATTAAAGTAACAAGCCATTAACAAAGAGAAAAAAATAGTAGATAAATAATAAAAAAAATTTTATTATTATTAAAAAATGTATTATATTTGCACAAAATAAAAAATGAAAAAAAGTATCTTAAATGTTTTTCTTTTAGCAACAATAACAATGTTTTTTGTTTCTTGCAACAATAAAAATAAAGAAGTAACAGATGTAAATTCGTTAAAAGAAAAATACAATATCAATTTTGTAGAATTTGAAGATTGTGATGATTTTGCAAATTCTTATGCAGAAGCAATGAATTTGTATTTTGAAAAATTGGAAAATGCTAGTGATTTAGAAGCAGTTCAAACAGACCAAGAATTCAAAGAATTAACAGTTATTATTTCATATCTTTTTGACCTTCAAATAGATAAATACGGAGAAAACTGTCCAAAATTTGACAGCATTAACAAATCTTTAGCTTCAAGATACCAAGCTCTTCAAATAAAAATGATGCAACAACAACAACAAGTTCAACCTGAATTAGAAATAGAAGACGATTCATTGAACGATGCAGAAATTATTGAAGATTTATAAGATATTATTAATTTGTATTATTGTTTAATTTTTAAATATTTTTAATTATGAAAAAAATCATTAGTGTATTATTCGCAGCATCTTTAATGTTTGTAGTATTTGCTTGTGCACAACCAAAAGCTGAAGAAGTAGAAGTAACAGAAGAACAAACAGAACAAACAGAAGTTCCAGCAGAAGAAGAACAAATCGAAACAGTTGATACAACTGTTACAACAGAAGAAGCTCCAGCTGAAAACGCAGAATAATTTTAAAAACTTATTTAGTGTAGAGACTACTTGATAGTCTCTTTTTTTTTGCCTTAATTCGATATATTTACATCATTGAGAAATAATCAAAATAAAAATTATTATTTTTCGTTTTACTATTGATATGAAAAAATTCTTATTTATCACTTTAGTTATTTTCATTTTTGCACAGAACTCATTCTCTGCATACATTCTCATTCCGATGGATGATTCTCAAAAAAATCATTTGAAATCTTATGGACTTACTTATTGGACATTGGAACACGGTGATGAATCTTGGTGGCTTTTAAATTATCGTGGCGGAAGCTTTATGTTATATTATAAAAAGGATATCGAAAAAGAATGTATCATAAGAAATATTAGCTACGAAATTATTGCCGATGCTCAAAAAGAACAAATTTTTAATGAAATATCTTCTCCTTCGGTAAATATGGATGCCGTAAAATTAGAAAAAGCTCCCAGAATTGCTATTTATACTCCACCATTTTCTCAACCTTGGGACGATGCTGTTATGTTAGCATTAACATACGCAGAAATCCCTTTTGATAAAATTTACGATAGAGATATACTTTTAGGAAAACTTAAAGATTATGATTGGTTACACTTGCATCATGAAGATTTCACAGGTCAATATGGGAAATTTTATGGAGCATATGGACGAATGAAATGGTATAAAGACCAACAAACAAACAGCGAAGCTGAAGCAAAAGATTTGGGATTCAATAAAGTATCTCAATTAAAACTAGCTATCGCAAAAGAGATAAAATCATACGTAGCAGAGGGAGGTTTCTTATTTGCCATGTGTTCTGCAACCGACAGTTTTGAGATAGCACTTGCTGCCGAAGGCGTAGATATTTGCGAATCTGTTTTTGATGGTGATTCGTCAGATCCAGAGGCTCAAAAAAAATTAAACTACAACAATTGCCTTGCCTTTACAAATTTTACTTTAGTAAAAAATCCCTTAGAATACGAATACTCAGACATTGACGTAACAAATGGAAGAAAAGTTAGCGACAAACAAGATTATTTTACATTATTTGAATTTTCTGCCAAATGGGACCCCATTCCTACTATGTTATGTCAGAATCATGCAAATCTCATTCACGGATTTATGGGACAAACAACAGCTTTTAAATCTTCTCTTTTAAAATCTAATGTTCTTGTAATGGGTGAGAATAAAACACTTGAAGAAGTTAAATATATACATTCAGAATTTGGAAAAGGAATGTGGACATTTTACGGAGGACATGACCCTGAAGATTACCGCCACTATGTTGGCGACGAAAACACCGACATAAATCTTTACTCAAATTCCCCAGGATACCGATTGATTCTTAATAATGTACTTTTCCCCGCAGCAAAAAAGAAAAAATTGAAAACCTAAGAATAAGATTTTCAACTTTTTTCCTATTTTTATTATAAATTAATTATTTTTTCGTTCAATTTTTAATCGAACTCCGTCGTAACGTCTGTTTTTGAATGCTTTCATAGTCGTTTCATCATAACGGCTGTCCAATTCAAAGAAACAATGAGTTTTCAATATTTCAATTTTTCCTACTTCAACACCGGCTAAATCATCACGCGAATTAATCAATTCCAATAATTTAGATTTTGTAAAACCATCTTTCTCCCCTATAGACAAAAAATATTTAGAAAAAAGCATTTTATCTCCGGATTTACCTTTTCTTCCTTCTCCGCGTCCTTTGTCTCGTCCTTCTACACGTCCTTTGTCACGTCCTTCTCCGCGTGTGTTTCCTCGTCCGCTATCTCTTGAGCTTCCTCTTCCGTTATCGTCATTTCTCCTCGATCTTCTTCGATCATCTTGAAAATCATCATCGGAATTATTTCCTTTACGTTTAATATCGACATTAATGTCTTTTGAATTTTGATAATACATTAAAAATCTGTTAAACTCTAATGAAACAAATCTTTTAATAAGATCTTCTCTAGAAAGCCAATCCAGCTTTTTCATGATTAACGGCAAGAAATCTTCAATTTGTTCTTCATTGGTTTCTATTTGCTCAATTTTATCAATCATGCTCATAAGCTGAATTCTACAAATTTCTTTTCCACTAGGAATTTTTTGTAGAACTACATCTCTTTTCAATAATTTTTCAATGCTTTTAATTTTACTTAATTCTTTGGAATGAATAATTGAAATAGAGGTTCCCGATTTTCCGGCACGACCTGTTCTTCCGCTTCTGTGAATATAAATTTCATTTTCATCAGGAAGGTTGTAGTTAATAATATGTGATAAATTATTAACATCTAATCCGCGAGCTGCAACATCGGTAGCTACAAGTATCTGTAAATGTTGAGAACGGAATTTACCCATAACGTGTTCGCGTTGTTGTTGGGATAAATCACCATGTAAAGAATCTGCATCGTAACCATCTTGAATTAATTTATCGGCAATTTCTTGAGTTTCTTTTCTTGTACGACAAAAAACAATTCCGTAAATTTTTGGATACATATCGACAACACGTTTCAGTGCTAAATATCTGTCTCTAGCATTAACAACATAAAAGAAATGTTTAACATTTTCTGAACCTGAGTTTTTTTCACCAACAGAAATTTCGGTTGGGCTATTCATATAATTTTCAGCTATTTTGCGAATTTCGTTAGGCATTGTAGCAGAAAACAATAAAGTTTGTTTTCCCTTAGGTGTTTTACTTAAAATCGCGTCCAAATCATCTTTGAAACCCATATTTAGCATTTCGTCAGCTTCATCGAGAACGAGATATTTAATTCTATCAAGATTAAAATAGCTACGTTTAGATAAATCCAAAATTCTACCAGGAGTTCCTACGACGATATGAACACCTTGTTTAATTTCCCTAAGTTGCATTTCAATAGAAGCACCACCATAAATAGGGACAATGCGAAGACCGTCAATATATTTTGAATAGTTTGTCAAATCTTTAGTAATTTGCAAACATAGCTCACGAGTTGGAGCTAAAATAAGACATTGAATTTCTGAGTTGTTTGCATTAATATTTTGTAAAATCGGCAATCCGAATGCCGCTGTTTTTCCTGTGCCTGTTTGGGCTAAACCAATATAATCGTTATGATTGTTTAAAAGGAAAGGGATAGATTTTTCTTGAATTTCTGTTGGCGTTTGATAATCTAATTCATCAATTGCCTTTAGAATTTCATTTTTTAAATTAAAGTTTTTAAAATCGGTCATTATTTGTTTTTATAAAAATTAGAGGTTGCCAGAATAGCAACCTCTGTAAGATAATATTTTAATATTTATGTTAGTCTTCGTCTTGTTGTTGAGCTTCGTATTCTTTCAATAATTTATCTTGAATATCAGGTGGTACTTGTTGGTAGTCAGAGAATTTCATTTCGTAAATTGCTCTACCTTGTGTATTAGAGCGGAGAGAAGTTGAGTAATTTGACATTTCTGACAAAGGAATTTTTGCAGAAATTTTTTCAAAACCTTTTTCGTGTTCCATACCAAGAACTATAGCTCTACGACCATTAAGGTCACTAATAACATCACCCATACGGTCACTTGGGGTATAAACTGTTAATTCATAAATAGGTTCCATGATTTTAGGACCGGCATTCTTAAATGCGTTACTGAAAGCATTTCTACCTGCAAGGATAAAAGCAACTTCTTTTGAATCAACTGTGTGCATTTTACCATCAATTACACAAACGCGGATATCACGAGCATAAGAACCGGTAAGAGGACCTTCTTCCATTTTTTGCATAATACCTTTTAAAATTGCAGGGATATAGCAAGCATCGATTGCACCACCAACAATACAATTATAATACTGCAATTTTCCGCCCCATTCCAATGAAATTTCTTCTTTTCCTCTTACAGAAACTCTATATTCTTTTCCATCAATTTTATAGATAGTAGGATCTGGAGTATTTTCATCATAAGGTTCGATAATAATATGAACTTCACCGAATTGTCCTGCACCGCCGGATTGTTTTTTATGACGATAATCAGCAAAAGCTTTTTTCGTAATAGTTTCTCTATAAGGGATACGAGGTTTAATAAATTCAATAGGAATTTTTATTGTATTTATGTTTTCAATAAATTTCTTTACAGTATTTAGGTGATATTCACCTTGTCCTTGAACTAAAAGTTGTTTTAATTCTTTTGAATAAGCAACTAAAAGAGTTGGATCTTCTTCTCTAAGAGTGTTCAATAAAGCACCCAATTTTTCGTCATCAGCTTCATTTGCAGCTTTAACTGCGGTTCTGAATTTAGGAGAAGGCATTTTGAGAGCTGGCATTGTCCAATCTTCACCAGGAGCAACCAAAGTGCTATTTGTTTTTGTATTACTTAAACGAACAGTAGCAGCAATATCACCGGCACAAACAGAATCAACATCTTGACGAGTTTTACCGAAGCAAACAAACAAAGAAGACATTCTTTCTTTTGTTTTAGTTTTTGAATTATATAAATCCATACTTTTAGAAATAGTACCGCTCAACACTTTGAAAAAGCAAATTTCTCCAACATGTTGTTCTGAAGTTGTTTTAAATACAAAAGCAGAAGGTTTTCCGTTAACATCACAGAGAATTTCTTTATCTTCTGTTGTTTTAGGAGCTGGCATTTGACTTGGATTTGGGCAAACACCGGCGATAAATTCCATAAGACGTTTTACGCCCAAATCTTCTTTTGCATTTATGCAAAAAATCGGGAAAATAGCACGTTGTGGCAAACCTGCAGCAATACCTCTCATCATTTCTTCTTCTGTAAGAGTACCATTTTCAAAGAATAATTCCATTAAACTTTCATCTGCTTCTGCTGCCTTTTCAATTAATACTTCTCTTAATTCTTCAGCGTGTGCATGATGTTCTGCAGGGATATCGGAAATTTCTACTTTTCCTCCATTTAGAGTGTACATTTTATTTGTAATAATATCACAAATAGAATTGCAACCAGGACCTGGATTAACTGGAAATTGAGCCAAAACAGCATTATTACCAAAAGTTTGATGAATACTGTCGAGAGTATTTTCAAAATTAGCTTGTTCATGATCTAATCTGTTAATTGCAATAATTAACGGTTTATTTGAATCTGACAAATATCTTGAATGAATTTCTGTACCAACTTCAACGCCGTTCTGTGCATTGATAAGCATAACAGCTGTATCAGCAGGGAACAACGCAGGAATAAAATTACCAATAAAATCATCCATACCTGGGGTATCAATAATGTTAATTTTAACATCATTAATTTCCGAGTACATTGGAGTAAGATATAATGAGTTACCATTTTCTATTTCTAGAGGGCGATAATCCGAAACGGTATTTTTTGAACCTATGTCTCCTTTACGATTAATAATTCCTCCGATTTGCAACATACTTTCAGCCAAAGTAGTTTTTCCTGAACCCGAATTCCCGGATAACACTATATTCCTGATTTGATTTGTTTTGTAATTTTTCATCTTTTAACTAACGTAATTTATAAATTTATGCAAATATAATATTTTTTTTTTATTTTTGATAACATTATATTTAATATAACGAGAGCTTTGTAAAAAATTTTTCACAATTTTATCGTTTCAATTTCAAAAATCAAGTTCAAAAAAAAGAATCTTTATCTTTTCAAAGGTTTTTTGTTAATACTGGCTCAGAAAAACACGTAAGTTTTTAATAAAAAAATTTGAAATGATAGAAAAAATTGTTATTTTAGTAGATATTTATTGAAATTTTTAATTATGAAGAAAATATTTATTTTATTTTATTTTTTATTTGCAATTGTTTTTGCCTTTGGGCAAAATAATTGTGGAGCAACAGTGTATAATATTACCACATCCGAATTACAGGCGGGAAGTAATATATATGGTTTGATGTGGGAAGATTTTGGATATACAAACCCTGACCCAACTGGATATGTATTTGGACACAATACAATAGGAACTTACGAATATGCAGAAAAGTTTTCAAATTCAACTGCCAAGGTAATCAGCCAAATTGAATTAGGTGCTTGTAAAGCTACTTCAAATTCTTCAAATGCTTTTATTGTATTAAAAATATGGAATGACAATCAAGGAGTTCCCGGCACATGTATATATGCAAATTATTACTCGATTTCCTCATTTGCATCAGATGTAGCAAACGGTTATTCCACCATTATTAATATTTCTCCAGTACAAGTAAATTCTACTTATTATGTTGGATTCCAAATTTTTTATGAAACTCCACAAGATGAATTTGCTCTATATGCAGCAATACGTGCAGGATCAACACCAAGTTCTACTACATATATCAAAAATGCAAGTGGTACAAGTTGGATAGATTTCCCATCTTTGGAAACAGGATACAATAGTACATCTATGCTTATAGGAACAGTTACTTGCGATGTTCCGATAGATTGTAATTTTATTGCATCAAAAAGTCCAGTTGTTGCAGGAGAGAGTATTAATTTTTATAATCGTTCGTTAGGAAATCCTAGTACATTTTCATGGTCATTTGAACAAGGAACACCAGCAACAAGTACAGTAACAAATCCCACAAATATTGTTTATAATACAGTTGGTTCCTATACAGTAAGTTTAAATGCAAGCAGTCCCACAAACGGTCAAAATACAGTATTTAAAAACAACTATATAAGAGTAATACCAACGACTCCAGATGTTTCTACAAATTGCAGCTCATTATTTAATTTAGGCAGTTCAGAAACTGTAGATATTATCGAATGGGATAACCAGGAAGGTTTTTTACTTGGGCATAATGCTTGGGGCGACCACGAATTTGCAGAAAAGTTCACAAACAATCAAA
>CAZBPT010000030.1:17587-24388 GCA_964493875.1 uncultured Bacteroidales bacterium
CTTTGCAGCCCCAACAACTTAACAGTAAATGCAGATTTTACAGCTTCTCAAACCTCATCTTGTATCGGTACAAATATTAATTTTACAGACCAAAGCACAGGAACAGTTACAAGTTGGTCTTGGAATTTTGGAGACGGCTCCACATCTACATTGCAAAATCCTTCTCACAGCTACTCAAATTCTGGTCAATACACAGTTACACTATCAATTAACAATGGAGCCGACACAGAAGTAAAAACTAATTATATAACAATAAATCCATCTCCAGTAGTAACATTTTCTCCTTCTACAGCAAACATAATTTGTACTACTCCGACATCAGTAACTGCTCAAGGTGGATCAACATTCCAATGGAGCAATGGATTAGGAGCAAATGCAACTGCAACAATATCAACGCCAGGAACATATTATGTAACTGTAACATCGGCAGCAAATTGTACTGCGAGCAATAGTATTACAGTAGGACAAAGTAGCAACACCGTTAATGTATCAATTACACCAAGTAATCCACAAATTGATTGTATCGGAACACCAATAACATTAACAGCAAGTGGTACATCTTCATACGTTTGGAGTAACGGGGTAAATAATAGTCAAACTCAAGTTAATGCTGCAGGAACATACACTGTAACAGGAACAGATTCATACGGCTGTACCGGACAAAGCTCAGTAACAGTAACTGTTTTAAACAACGATGCTTCAGTAACAATAACCCCACCTTCAAATACAACGATAAATTGCAATGTCAGTAGCATTCAAATTACAGCAAACGGAAATGGAACATATTCTTGGAATAACAGTATGGGAAATAGCTCCACAATTCAGGTTTCAACTGCCGGAACATATATCGTTACAGTAACAAGTGCAAGTGGCTGTACTGCAACAGATCAAATTACAATCAGTTCAAATACAACAGTACCAACAGTTTCATTTAATTATTCTGCAAACGAACTTAATTGTAGTACTAGTGCAATTACAATAACAGCAGCTCCATCAGGAATGAATTATAATTGGTATAATGGAAATAATACAAGTTCAATTACAGAAACTACAAGCGGAAATTATTCAGTAACTGTTACAAATCCTACAAATGGCTGTCAAGGACAAGGACTGGCAACCATTTCTGAAAATTATACACCGACAACTGCAACACTTCAAACAAATCCTATCGGCGTAACAGAACTAACATGCAGTCAAACATCAATAGAACTTACTGCAACTCCTACAAGTAACAACGGTCCATTTTCATATAATTGGAACTACGGGTTAGGAAATAATCAGAACGTAACAGTAAGCTCTGCAGGCAATTTTGCTGTAACAATAACCGGAGCAAATGGTTGTACTGCAACATTTAATCAAAATATTACAAATAATCAGACTACTCCAGACTTAAGCTTATCTGCAAGTGCAAGTAATTTTGATTGTCATACAAATCAAATAACACTTACAGCAATCGGCGATGGAATATTTACTTGGAGTAACGGTTTAGGTAGTAATGAGAATGTTACAATAACAAATCCAGGAACTTACAGCGTAACTATAAATGATGAAAATGGTTGTACCGCCAGCGGACAAATTACTATAGGTAGCATACCACCACCAAGTATTTCAATATCAGACATTTACGTTTGCGATAACAACAGTGTTCAATTGCCAGCACCACAAAACTATACTGTTTATGAATGGACATTTAATGGTAATACGGTGACACAAGCAACAGAATCAGGTTATTATACAATAGAGGTAACAGACAATAACAGCTGTAGCTCTACAGACATTATTCAAGTATTTTTCAGCACAAGTCCTGAAATCACAAGCACTAATACAACACCATGCAACAGTCCAACAAGTGCTGACGGAACTGCAACTGTAAGTGTAGACCAAAACAACGTAACTTATGCTTGGAGTAACGGAGCAAATGGTCAAAGTATTTCAAACCTAACTCCTGGAACATATACAGTAACAATTACAAACGAATTTACTTGCTCGGTTGTTGCAGAAGTAGAAGTTTCTTTCCTTACAAATATTACTGAAAATGTCAATAAAGAAGTTATGGTTTATCCAAATCCAAACAATGGTAATTTTGTAATAGATTTTGATAATTCAGAAAATATTTTATCATATCAAATTGTTAGTGTTGAAGGAAAAGTAATTTTTGAAAAAGATGATATCAATACAAATAGCAAAGAAGAAATAAAATTAAATTTAAAACCTGGTACATATTTTATTTCAATAATATCTAAAGAAAAACAAGAAACAAAGCAATTTATAGTAATAGACGAATAAAGAGCATGTTTTTAAAATAATTAATTAAAGAGGCGATAAATTATCGTCTCTTTTTTTTCATAAAAAAATGATTTTTAAAATTATTTTTTATATATTTACATAAATATTTAAATAATAATTAAATGAAAAATAATTTATTGATATTATTTTTGCTGTTATTTGCAAGTAAATTTGGATTCTCGCAATATGAATTTATTGAAAATAAAGGCCAATGGGACAATAAAATATTCTATAAAACCGAATTAACAAATGGTGCAATTTTTTTTGAAAAAAATTGTTTAACATTTAATTTTATAGACATTAATCATAATCACGAAAATCACAAAAATCAAGGAGATGTTCATAACCCTAACGTTAGACCTGTAATTAAAGGACATGCCTATAAAATTCATTTTGAAAATTCCAATGACCCTGATTTTATTACCGGTGATTTAAAACCCGATTATATCAATTATTTTACATCTAACAAAGAAGAAAATTGGAGAAGTTATGTAAAAAAATTCGGAGAAATCTCATATAAAAATATTTACGACGGTATTGATATAAAATATTACAGTTCAAACAATACATTAAAATACGATATTATCGTAAAACCGGGAGCAAACACAAATCAAATTAAATTAAGGTACGAAGGGGTATCAAGTATTGAAGAAAACAATGGAGAAATAATTATTAAAACCACAATGGGAGTAATTAAAGAAGGACGTGCTTATGCTTATCAAATTGATGGGAATGACACGATAGATATTCCTTGTAAATACAATTTAAAAGACAGTGTATTAAGTTTCAAAATAAAACAATATGACAAAACAAAACAATTAATAATAGACCCATCATTAATATTTTCTACGTACACAGGTTCTACGAGTGACAATTGGGGATTTACAGCAACATACGATTATTCCGACAATGTTTATTCTGGTGGTATTGCATTTGGTGTTGGCTTTCCTGTTTCTGTTGGTGCATATCAAGTGAATTTTGCCGGTGGTTATTCAGTCTACGGTTCGTATTATTATTGCGATATTTCGATAATTAAATTTAATTCAAATGGAACACAAAGACTTTATTCCACATATTTAGGCGGTTCCAACGGAGAAGAAATGCCACACAGTTTTATAGTAAATAGTAAAAATGAACTTGTTATTATGGGAACAACCGGGTCAAACGATTTTCCTACTACTGCAGGTTGTTTTGACAATACTTTTAATGGTGGCAGCTTAATAAATTATGATAATGTTATAAGTTTTCAAAACGGAGTAGACATTTTTATCTCGGTTCTAAGTAGCGACGGTTCTTCTTTAATTGCTAGTACTTACGTTGGAGGAAGTAACAATGACGGACTGAATTTCAGACAAAGCTACAGCAGCTATGATCCTGTCTATAATCTGCCGATAATACTTATGAATGGTAACGACTCACTGTATTCCAATTATGCAGACGGTGCAAGAGGGGAAGTTGTTGTTGATAGTAAAGATAATATTTATGTTGGAACAAATACATTCTCTTCCGATTTTCCTGCCGGAATAAATGCCGGTTATCAGACAGTGAACAATGGCAGACAAGAAGGAATAGTTTTCAAATTGACACCCGATCTATCACAATTATTTTGGTCAACATATCTAGGGGGATCAAATGACGATGCTATTTTTTCATTAAGTTTGAACAAAAACGAAGAATTGTTGGTTACAGGCGGGACATGTTCAAGCGATTTTCCCACTACTACAGGAGCTTATAATACTAGTTATCATGGAGCATTAGATGCCTTTGTTTCTTTATTTAGTCCGATGGGAAATTTTTTAATTGGCTCTACTTATTTTGGTTCTTCTGCTTATGACAACGGATATTTTGTAAGAGCTAATAAAAACAACAACGCATATATTTGCGGACAAACAAAAGCCACCGGCTCTACATTAATTCACAACGCAAATTATTCAACACCCAACAGTGGTCAATTTATTGCAGAATTTAATCATAATTTAACATCATTAATTCGTTCAACGGTTTTTGGTACAGGCAATGGAAAACCAAACATTTCAATTTCTGCCTTTGAAGTTGATGTTTGTAATCGTGTTTACTTGGCAGGTTGGGGCCGAGAATGGGGCGGTCCTAATTATTTCAATTCAACAGGAACGCCAAATCCATGGGGAAGTACATTTGGCACCGTTGGTATGGAAATAACTCCTGATGCAATTCAATCGACAACTGATGGACAAGATTTTTATATAATGGTTTTGGATGAGAACATGAACAATCTGGAATATGCAACTTTCTTCGGAGAACCTAACAGCAACGACCACGTAGACGGTGGAACTTCTCGTTTCGATAGGCGAGGAAGCGTAATTCATTCTGTTTGTGCAAGTTGTGGTGGCACAGGAAATTTTCCTGTAAGCAGTAATGCTTGGTCTCCTACAAATAACTCTACAAACTGTAATAATGCTGTTTTTAAAATTAATATTATTGAAAATTTGGCATCAGCAAATTTTAATCCTCCTCCTGTTGGTTGTGCTCCTTATAATATTCAATTTACAAACAATTCACAAGGTGTTTCATATTATTGGGATTTTGGAGACGGAACAAGTTCCACAGCATTTAATCCACAACATACATATACCACTGGAGGAAATTACACTGTTAGGTTAATCGTAACAGATCCTACCGCCTGCAACATTTCCGACACAATAGAACATGAAGTTCACGTAATTAGTCCAACTCCTTCTTCTCTACCCGATTTGTCAATTTGTGTAGGATTAAACGCAATAATTGGTCCTAATACTAACTATCCCCAAGGTACAACATTTACATGGTCAGGTAGCGGTCTTAACAACTATACCATACAAAATCCTGTTGCTTCACCAACAACTACAACAACATACACTTTAATAGCACAGAATATTTGTAACGACACTATTTTACAGACAGTATATGTTCATGCTCCTAATATTGATATAATAACAAGTCCCGACACAACGATATGTCCCAACGGCTCAGCAACTCTTTCTGCAAGCTCCGATGACTATATCTCTTATTGGGAATGGTCAAATACCCCAAACTTTTCTAATATTATTTCTACAAGCAACACTGTTAATGTTCAACCTAGTAATAGTACAACATATTATATCAGAGCTACAGAAAGTACTTGCCTAACATCCGACATTGAACAGGTTCAAGTTAATATTTATGATTTTAACCTTAATCTAAATCCTAATCCGATTGCATGCTACAATTCTCCTACAACAATAAGCATTACAACAAATACCGGAGATAATTTAGATTATCATTGGAATACAGGAGAAAATTCAAATTCGATAACGGTAACAGTAACAGCAGCAACAAGTTATCAAGTTACGGTTACAAGTCCGGTAGGATGTACAACCTCTACGAGCATAAACTTGTCAGTTGACAATTTAACAATAGCAGAACCGATAGTTAACAATAATTTGTGTTATGGAGATTGCAATGGTTCGATATCGGTTACGGCCTCAGGGATAAATCCTTATTCTTATTCTTGGTCAGCAGGAGCTAGCGGCAATTCATCAACAGTTTCAAATCTATGTACAGGAAATTACACAGTAACTGTAACCGATCATAATGGATGTACAGCAAGTAGAAATGCAACGATAACAGAACCTCCAGAGATGTTGGCAAACTTTGTGAACATCATTCAACCGATTTGCGATGGAGTTGGATATGGCACGGCAACAATAAATGTTAGTGGTGGCACCCCGATATATAATTATCAATGGTCGCATCATTCAGTTAATAGTTCAACAAATAATGAACTTATTATCGGAACAAATTATATTACAGTTACCGACAACAATAATTGTACAGAAGTTTTTAGCGTTGAAATGCTTTCTCCTAGTACATTAACTTCAACATTAGAATCATCAAATCCTGCGTCGTGTTACGGCTATTGTGACGGCTCAGCAACAGTTCAAGCATCATTGGGAATGCCTGGTTATCAATATGTATGGGAAAACAATCTAAATCCTGATGGCAATGAAGAAGTATCAAATCTTTGTGCCGGAAATTATGTTGTTACAATTATTGATGCAGAAAATTGCGTTTATCACCAATCTGTGCATATTCCACAGCCGGATAGCATCTTATTGAGTCTTACTGTAAGTTCCCCAATAAAATGTTTTGGAGAAACTGGGAATATTGAAAGTACAAGCATTGGAGGTACTCCCGAATATTCATACTTATGGAACACCGGAAATACTACTGCAGTACTAAATAATGTTACAGCAGGAACATATTTCATCACCACAACCGACAATAATGGCTGCACAGCAATAAACAGCATCGAACTCACACAGCCGGACAAACTTCTAACAAATTACGAAAACGTTAATATGCTATGTGAAAATTATTGCAATGGAAGCATATCTCTTTATCCTTATGGTGGAACTCCTCCATTTACATATTATTGGTCAAATTATTCAACGACTAAAAATATTACAAACTTGTGCGAAGGCGATTATAGCGTAACAATTACTGATGCAAATTTTTGCA
>CAZBPT010000030.1:24488-27253 GCA_964493875.1 uncultured Bacteroidales bacterium
GTATCTTCAGAAGGTTGTTATAATACTGACACAATAAGCGTTAAAGTAAAAGAAGTTATTTGTCGCGACCCTTATATATTTGTACCAAACGCCTTCACTCCAAACGGAGACGGGAAAAACGATTACTTCAAACCTTACTATCCTGAAGTTATGGTAAGAGAAGCATACTTTGCTGTTTATGACAGGTGGGGAAATATCGTCTATGAAAGCAAAAAACTATATGACAATGGTTGGGACGGAACATTAAAAGGGGAAAAATTAAGCACAGACGTTTATACTTTTTATTTGAAAGCTTATTGTATTAACGGAGAAGAATATATTCATAAAGGAAATGTCACCTTGTTGAGATAACAAGTTTGTATATCTAATTTTTTACACAGATATATTTTTGTTTTATGCCCTAAAACTAAAAACATTAATAACCGTTTGACAGATTATGTATCAAAAACAGTTACAACAACAAAACGCTGTAAAAAAACTTGTAATTATTTCTTTATCTTATTCTTAAAATTTGAAATATTTACCAATGCCCACACAGCAAAAGCTAACAAAAGTGTAGAAATTGCTATTAACGAAGGTATTAGCTGCTCCTTAAACATATAAATCATATTCCAAATAACAAAAAGAGCAAATACTATTGGCACAACAGGATAACCCCAAGTTTTGTATGGTCGTTTCATTTTTGGGAAACGATAGCGATGTACGAAAACACCACAAACCGTTAATAAAGCAAAAATATTCATAACTATACCAAGATATGACAATAATATTTCAAAAGAAGAGGTGAATAACAAAATTAAACTTATTGCACTTTGAATAAGAATCGCCACAATTGGAACATTATTTTTTGTTTTCACATTCATAAAACGCAATGACTTATAGTCTTCTCCAATAGTCTGAATAACGCGAGGACCAACAAAAACCATAGAACTTATAGTAGAAATAAGTAAAATACTGATTACTCCGGAAATGATTTTCCCTCCAACAGCTCCCATCATATCAGTTGCAGCAACTGCTCCAATATCTAATTGCCCGGTTAAATTTTCAATAGGGGATACATATAAAAATGTGAAATTTAACAATAAATATAAAATTGCAACGACAACAGTTCCTATTATTAAAGAGCGAGGTAAATTTTTTGCAGGATTTTTTAATTCAGAAACAAAATATGCCGAAGCATTCCAACCGGAATACGAATAATAAACAAAAATTAAGGAAACGGCAAATCCACTGCTTAAAATTTGTTCCCAAGAAATTGCTGTTGGTAATACTGAAATATCTTGATGTTCTTCTGTAAAAAACAATCCTATCACAATAAAAACTACAATCAACAGAACTTTCAATATTGTAAAAATAAGTTGGAAAATACTTCCTGATTTTATTCCAACGGAATGAACCACAGTAATAACAACAATAACCGCTGCTGCAACAAATCGAGGGTCTATACCCGCATAAACGTTTCCAAAATATTGGCTTAAGGTTATGGCAGCAAGTGCTATTGGTGCGGCGAAGCCTACAAACATAGAAAAAAATCCTGACATGAAACCAAGAGCCGGATGATAAATTTCACTTAAGAAATTATATTCCCCACCACTTCTTGGCATTACAGAACCTAATTCCCCATAAACTTGTGCCCCCGTAAATGCTATTATCCCGCCCATCAACCACAACATCAATATTGAAAAAACACTTGTTACTCCACCTGCCAACTGAAACCCCAAAGATGTAAAAACTCCCGTTCCAACCATATTCGCAATCACATAAGCAATGGCAGTAAGTAATCCTATTTTTCCTATATTTTTTTTGTTTTCTTCCATTATATTTTTAAATTTGTAAATTATTTTGCAAATGTAATAAAAATATTCTATTTTTTTTATATGAATTATTATTTACAATTAATTATAATATTACTGCTTTTTTCTTCTATTTCTTGTTCGGATACTAATAGTAATTTTCATCAAAAAGATAATATTAAAAAAACAAAAAAAGAAGATTTTCAAAATTTCCCCCAAAAAGATACCACAATATTTATAAAAGTAAATGATTATTTCACTTGTAAAATCAAAATAAAATATCCTGAAAATCAAACTGATTATTCAGCATCTATAATGATGTTGCACGGATTCGGACGTAGATCCGAAGAATGGTGCGAAAACAGCAATTTCTGTAGCGAAGCCCTAAAGCAAAACTATGTATTGATAATTCCTGATTTTGGATATACAAATTATTCACTCGCAATCTACCCTGAAACAGCAGAAAAATTCAGAAAATATCCAACACTTACTTGGATTATTAACAATATGATTCCTTATATTCAGAATAATTTCAAATTACTTGAAAAAAAAAGCTACAACTGTATTTGCGGAATTTCAACCGGTGCAAGAGGAGCCACACTCCTATCCTACTATCGTCCTGATATTTTTTTCGCAGCAGCAAGCATTTCAGGCGATTTCGACATCACAAAAATCTCTGACGACAACACGTATATAAGTTTTTTCGGCGAATACAACAAATTTCAAAAACGCTGGCAAAAAGAATCTCTGGCATCAAAATATGAAAAGTATAAAACCTGCACATATATAGCCCACGGTCTTGATGATGATATCTCGCCTCCACAGCAAAGCATAGAAATGTATAATATTCTAAAAAGAACACACCCGAAATCTTTATTCGTTTCTCACTTTGTAAAAAAAGCTAAACATGATTATAAATATTGGAACACAGAAAGTGAAAATATTTTAAATTTTTTTAATATTTGCAGGCAA
>CAZBPT010000031.1:0-20577 GCA_964493875.1 uncultured Bacteroidales bacterium
CAATAATTATCAACGAGTTCTATAGTTTTTTCAAAAATTTTTTTGATTTTTAAAAAATGATCTGCGTTTTTATCCATTCTGATAATGCCAAGACCTAAAACTTTAAGCGAATTCCCCGTTGACTGTAAAATTCCATATCCCATGATATTGCTACCAGGGTCAATACCCAAAATTATTCTGTCGTTATTAAATTCTTTTTTCATTTATGATTATCAAGATTAATAACGAATTTTCTTTTCCCTTTGCATTTCCATTTGAATATCACGTTCTTTAATATTTTCGCGTTTATCGTGATATTGTTTCCCTTTTGCCAAAGCAATAATAATTTTTGCGAGTCCTCTTTCATCTATAATAAGTTCCACGGGAACAATAGTGAGTCCTTTTTCAGAAACTTTTTTTTGTAATTTATTTAATTCGCGGCGTGTGAGTAATAATTTTCTGTCTCGTTTTGGTTCATGATTATTTATTGTCCCATATTTATATTCTGCAATATGAATATCTGTAACCCAAAGTTCGTTATTTTTAAACAAACAATATGAATCGGAAAAATTTATTTTCCCTTCTCTAATAGATTTTATTTCTGTGCCCAATAAAACAATACCACAGCTAAATTGTTCTAACAGAATGTATTTGAATGACGCTTTTCTATTTTTAAAACTTATGATTTTGTTTGTCATCTTTAATTTAAATTTGTTGTTATAATGAAATAAGAATATAATAAATGATTATAGAAAATACTGTATAAAATGAAATAACTATCATACAGGAAAGGATAAAAAATAACGTCAACTTTTTCTTATCAACCCGAAAAAGCAAATTAAAAACGTCATATAAAAGAACGAAACTCCAAAAACCTCCAACTCCCAAGAAAAAAGCATCGGGAAAAACTCTGAAAATTATCAAAGAGAATAAAATCGGAACGGCAGAAATGTACAAAGAAAGAAATAATTTTTTATTTGAAACAGGGTTACATCGAAATATTTTTAGCAAAATCTTTATCGTAAAAAAAGTGATAATAGAAAGAATAAAATCGCAAATAACGTGTAAAACAATACTCATTATTTTTGCTTTTAAAGAAGTTAGCTCCAGAATAGAAAAGGAATGATAAAAATATACAAAAAAAATTAATGAAAATGTAATTATTGTCAAAATGATAAAATGTTTTTTTTGATAAGCTTCAAAATTATTATCTCGTTTCCATATCTTTTTTGGACTGAAAATTGAAGAAAAGATAAAATTTATTAACTTAAAAAAATCCATTAATTATATTATAATCTACAAAAATAGTTTAATTTTGTAAGATTTACAAAAATAATCTTTGTTTATTTATTGTAATTTTCAACGATGGGGAAAAAGTACAACATTATAACAATTCTGGGTCCGACAGCTTGCGGAAAAACCAATATAGCAGTTTCTCTGGCAAAACAATTGAACGGTGAAATTATCAGTGCCGACAGTCGTCAAGTTTATAGAGGAATGGACATTGGAACAGGGAAAGATATCTTTGAATATAAAATTGACGGCATATCTATTCCTTATCATTTAATTGACATTGTTGATGCTGGATATAAATATAATATTTACGAATACAAAAAAGATTTTATAGACGCATACAAAAAAATTACGTCAAAAAATAAAATTCCTATTTTATGTGGTGGAACAGGATTATACATTGATGCAATTTTAAGGGATTATAATTTGATATCGGTTCCAGTGAATCCTGAATTGAGGGAAAAATTAAAAAATTGCGACATCGATGAGCTTGAGAAAATATTAATTTCTTACAAGCCAATACACAACAGAAGTGACTTAGATACTTGTAAAAGAGCAATTCGAGCAATAGAGATAGAAGATTATTACAAGCATAATCAAAAAACAGAAAATGATTCTGTAGAGATAAACTCACTAATAATCGGAATATTATTTAGCAGAGAAGAGCGAAGAGAAAGAATAACAGCAAGACTTAAATCGAGATTAGAAAACGGATTAATAGAAGAAGTTGAAGGTTTAGTTGCAAAAGGAATCTCTTTTGAAGATATTGAATATTATGGATTAGAATATAAATATCTTGCTTGGTATTTACAAAATAAAATCTCTTACGAAGAATTGTTCATCCAATTAAATACCGCAATACATCAATTTGCGAAACGACAAATGACGTGGTTTAGAAAAATGGAAAAAGATGGACATAAAATAAATTGGATAGACGGGAATTTATCAACAGAAGAAAAGATAGAAATAATTTTAAATCTGTACTCTGCCGAGTAGAGAAATTATTTCAATCCGAGCAAGAAAGCGATGATAGCCATTCTGGTATAAACACCGTTTTTAGATTGTTCAAAATAATAAGCTTTTTCGCTGCTATCAACATCTGTATCAATTTCGTTTACACGAGGCAATGGGTGTAAAATTCTCATATTATCTTTTGTATTTTCAAGAAGATCTCTTTTAAGTACGTAAGCATTTTTCACCTTTTCATATTCCATAACATCTGAAAAACGTTCTCGTTGGACTCTAGTCACATAAACAATATCGGCATATCTAATATTTTCATCCAACTTTGTATGTTCATAGAATTTAATATTTTTTTCTTCCAAATAATTTTTGAATTCTTTTGGCATTTGTAAAGAAACGGGAGAAATAAAATTAAAAGTAGAATTAAATTCCGACATAGCCATCAATAACGAATGGACGGTACGTCCGTATTTTAAATCTCCGACCAAAAATAGGTTCAGATTTTCCAAAGTTCCTTGTGTCTTATAGATAGAATACAAATCCAATAAGCATTGCGTTGGGTGTTGATTAGCTCCATCGCCTGCATTAATAATAGGCACTGGCGCTACTTCGCTGGAATATCTTGAAGATCCTTCAATTGGGTGCCTCATAACAATAAGGTCTGCATACTGACTCACAGTTAAAATTGTATCTTTCAAAGATTCTCCCTTAGAGATACTTGAACTTGCTGCTTCACTAAAACCAATTACTTTACCTCCTAATCTTTGAATTGCAGTTTCAAAACTCAACCTTGTTCTTGTTGAAGCTTCAAAGAACAATGAAGCCACAATTTTCCCATTAAGTAAATTTTGATTAGGATTGTTTTCAAAATATTCTGCTAATTTAATAATTTTAAAATATTCTTCTTTTGTAAAATCGTTGATAGATATTAAACTTCTTTTCTTTTCCATAATTTTAAACATAAAAAAACCGAAAGTTTGCTCTTTCGGGTGCATTGTAAAAACTACATAATAACAAGCTATTTTTCCTCATCTAAGTGCTTATTAAATTTTATACAAAGAAAATACAATTCTAATAAAAATCCAAAAAAAATAAAAAAAAAAATAATAATAATATTCTAAGAGTTTTTAGAGAAAATTTTATTAAAAATATCGCTTTTAAAAGGCGTTTTTTTGCAAATAGTTGAAAAAAATTTTTTTAGAAACAAAAAAAATTGTAAATTGCAAAAATTTTTTTAAATAGGAAAAATTGAAAGAATGAGGAGAGATGTCCGAGTGGTTGAAGGAGCACGCCTGGAAAGTGTGTATGCGGTGTTAAGTCGCATCATGGGTTCGAATCCCATTTTCTCCGCTAATTTATAAATAAAATTAAAAAAAGTAAAACTAATAGTTATGAAAAAAGTAATTGCATTATTATTCTTAGCAGCCACGCTAACATTTGGATTTTCGTTAAATTCTTACGCACAAGACACAAATGAAAAAGATACAGCAAATCAAGAAGAAGTAGCACCGGCAGAAACACCTGTAGACGTTCTAGAAGAAACTGCTCCGGCAGAAGAAGAAACAGAAGTTACGATTCACCAACAATTGAAAATAAAATTCATAGAAGGTGGTCCATTATGGATGACCCCATTATTGGCAATTTTTATTATTGGTTTAGCCATTGCTTTAGAAAGAATTATATACTTAAATTTAGCAACAGTAAACACAAAAAAATTATTAACTAAAATTGAAACCGCATTAAACGAAGGTGGAGTAGAAGCAGCAAAAGAAGTTTGCCGTAACACAAGAGGTCCTGTTGCCAGCATTTTCTATCAAGGATTAGACCGTTACCATGCAGGATTAGATATAGTAGAAAAATCTGTTGTATCTTACGGTTCAGTTCAAATGTCAAGATTAGAAAGCGGATTAACATGGATTTCATTATTTATCGCAATTGGTCCTATGTTGGGGTTCTTGGGAACAGTAATTGGTATGATTCAAGCATTCGATGCTATTCAACAAGCAGGAGACATTAACCCAGCATTGGTTGCAGGAGGTATGAAAGTTGCTCTTATCACTACTGTTGGCGGTCTTATCGTAGCTATGTTTCTTCAAATATTTTACAACTATATTTTAAATAAAATTGATAGTATTGTAAATAATATGGAAGATGCATCAATATCTTTAATAGATATTTTAATGGATTATAATAAAAAAGCATAAATTAATAATTGTAAATAATTGAATAATGTTAAATACTAATAAAATAATCAAAATTGGATATTGGTCATTATTAGGAATAATTGTAGTTGTTATTCTACACTTCCTAATTTTTCAGTTTTCAGGGTTGGAAGATGGCCTAGCTGCAACAGCCGCATTGGGTGCTGAAGAAAAAATTGCAGAGATCTCAAATTTAGGAACAAATTGGCAAGATTTTATATTAACTACACCTGTAATTTTACTAGTGTTGGGAGCAATAGTTGCCATTTGTTTTTCTCTTTATCAGATGGTAACGAACGCATTACAAGATAAAAATAATCGCAACCGCCTTTTAGTTGTTCTCGGATTATCTGTAATTATTTTTGTTGCTTCTTTTTTATTAGCAAGCCCTTCAGTACCATATATTCTAGGACTAATAGAAGGAAGTTCAGCAAACGGAGTGATAACAGACCCGACAATAATAGCAGAATGGGGAAGTACTGTAAAATGGTTGGAAGCCGGATTGTATATGACTTATACTGTATCCGCTCTTATTGTAATATCAATTTTATCTGCTGGAATTATGAAATTTTTTAAATAAAAAAGGTTATGAGCAATAAAAAAACACCAGAAGTAAATTCCGGATCAATGGCAGACATAGCTTTTTTGTTACTAATTTTCTTCCTTGTAACAACATCAATGGATGTAGATAAAGGGTTGGCTCGTCAGTTACCGCCAATAGCAGAAAAACAACAAAAAACCGATGTTGAAATTAAGAAAAGGAATTTATTGCCAATAAAAATAAATCAACGTGACCTCTTATTAGTTGGCGGAAAAAGAATGAATATTTCCGAACTAAAAGAGAAAGCGAAAGAATTTATCAGAAGCGATAAAACAAGAGAAGATCTTCCTGAATTTGAACTTACAACAATAAAAGGAATAAAAGATCCTGTTGAAGTTTCAAAAGGAATTATCTCACTACAAAACGATAGAGGAACCACATACAATCGCTATATAGAGATTCAGGATATTTTGGTTCAAGCATATAATGAACTACGTGATGAAGCTTCTTTTCAATATTTTCAGAAAAAATTTGATGATTTAAAACCAGCTCAGCAAGATGCCATAAAATTAGTATATCCTCAAAGAATTTCTGAAGCAGAACCAAAAAATATAGGAGGAAAATAATTATGTCAAAATTCAGAAAAAAAGAAAAACCAAGCGTTGGAGCTATTTCAACTGCATCTTTACCGGATATTGTATTTATGATTTTATTTTTCTTTATGGTAACTACAACAATGAAAGAAGTAGAATTATTGGTTGAAGCTAAAGCGTCGGATTTACCAAAAGCTACACAAATAAAAAAATTAGAAAAAAAATCTTTGGTAAGTTATATCTATGTTGGACAACCTCGAAAAGGATATCAAGCAAAATACGGAACAGAACCTCGTATTCAGTTAAACGATCAATTTGCAAGTCTTAATGATATTAAAGATTACATTATTGCAGAAAGAGAAAGTAGAGATGAATCGGAAGTTCCATACATGACAACATCCATAAAAGTTCATAAAGACACAAAAATGGGTATTGTAACTGATATTAAACAAGAGTTAAGAAAAGTTAGTGCATTAAAAATTAACTACTCAACTCAAGAAAAATATTAATAAACTAAGAAAACAAATAAAAAATGGGGTTTATCTTTTGATTTACCCCATTTTTTTATAATAATAAAACAACATAATATTAAGAAAACATTAATTTTTACCACATAAAATATTTTTTTTATTAATACGTTATTCTGTAAAATAATTGGAAGATATGTTTAGATTTCAAGACATTCATTATTTATGGTTATTACTTGTTCCGATATTTATCGTCCTATTGTTTATAATATCCGAAAAAAATCGAAAAAAACAAATAGCAAAAATTGGGAATCACCGATTAGTAAATCTATTAATCCCTCTAACCAGCATTAAAAGAAGAATTTGGAAATTATCTCTAATTGTTCTTGCTCTTGTTTTTATAATAATCGGAATTGCACGTCCACAGTTTGGCTCTAAATTAAAAGAAGTTAAAACTAATGGCATTGAAATCATTGTAGCAATGGATGTTTCTAACTCAATGCTTTCGCAAGACATAAAACCTAACAGATTGGACAATGCCAAAAGAATTGTTGAAAAAATTATCAATAATCTAGGTAACAATAAAATCGGGCTTATTGTTTTTGCGGGAAACTCTTTTGTTCAAATGCCACTTACCGACGATGTTAGAGCTGGTAAAATGTATTTACAGAACATCAGTACTAATTCTGTACCATCACAAGGAACTGCCATTGGAGAGGCTTTAGATATGGCATCCAAATCGTTTTCTTCAAATTCTGAATTAGCAAAGCTTATAATATTGATTACTGATGGTGAAAATCACGAAGATGATCCAATCGAAGAAGCAAAAAAACTTAAAGAAAAAGGAATAAAAGTTTTCTGCATTGGAATGGGTAGCCCTAAAGGAAGCCCAATATCACTAAAAAACGGAAAAGGATTTCTAAAAGATAGAGATGGAAATGTTGTAATGTCAGCATTGGACGAAAAAACATTAATAGCAATAGCAGATGAAACCAGCGGTAGTTATATCAGAGCAAATAACAGCTTATCAACAGTAGATAACATTGCCTCTGAAATAGATAAAATTGAAAAAGGAGAAATTACTAAAAATATTTATTCCGACTACGATGAAAAATTTTTATATTTTGCTTTATTGGCTCTTATACTATTATCTATAGAAGCTATTGTATCAGAACAAAAAATACTACAATTTAAAAAATTTAATCTGTTCAACACAAAAGAAAAAACATTAAATCAATAATTATGAAAAGATATATACTTGTTTCTTTAATTATTACTTTAATTGTAACAAATTTGTTTGCACAACAAGAAAGAAAGGTAATTAGAGAAGGAAACAAAAATTACAAAGAAAAAAATTATGTAAATGCATTAAATAATTTTCTGTATGCTGATTCTCTAATTAACAACTCAAGCGAGAAATCAAATGAAGAAAAGGAGAAATTACAGCTACAGCTAAACAACAATATTGCAGCAAGCAGATATAGAAACAATAGTTTTGACCCTGCTGTAGAAAATTATAAACAAATTATTGAAAAAACAACCGATAGCAAAGTAAAAGCTGATGCTTATTACAATATTGGGAATTCATATTTACAGGCTAAAGAATATCAGAAAAGCATTGACGCTTATAAAAATGCTTTAAGAAATAATCCAAATCACGATAAGAGTCGATATAATATGGCAGTTGCAACAAAAGCTCAACAACAGCAACAGCAACAAAACAAAAATAACGACCAGAAAAATCAAGATAAAAAAAATCAAGATAAGCAAGATCAACAAGGCAAAAACAAGGATAAGCAAGATAAAGATAAAGATAACAAGAAAGACGGAAAGAATAACGAAAAGAATGACGAAAAGAAAGACGATAAAAGCGGTTCACAAGAAAAAGAAATGAACAAAGAAGAAATGGAAAGATTTTTAGAAGCTTTGCAAGAAAAAGACAAAGAAGTTCAAGAAAAAGCAAAAGAACAACAAATCACAAAAAACAAGAAAATTACTGAAAAAGAATGGTAATTTCACTTAATATATTATTTTTGTAATATGACAAAATTCGAAAAAATAGTCTTAATAATAATCTCTCTTGTGGGAATTTTCTTATTTATCAACTACTTCGGCAATGTATTTGTATGGCTGCTGTTGTCGGTTTTCTTGTGTATTTTGGGACTACCAATTGTGAATGTAATAGAAAAGTTTCACATAAAAAAATTCAGAATCCCAAAATCTATTGCCACAATATTGGCTTTATCGCTAATAATTTTTATAATCTCAATTGCTATTAGATATTTTTTGCCCTTCCTGATAAATGAAATAAGTAAATTTCAAGCAATCGATATAGAAACATTTTCAGAAAGATTAGAAAAACCAATGAAATCGGTTGAAGATTTCATAATTAATTTAGGGTTATTTTCTCAAAATGATTTTTCTTTAGAAGATTACACAGTAAAAAAGCTTTATAACCTAATAACATTTTCTAATGTCAGCACAATAATAAATAATTTGGGAAGCACAACAATACAATTTATCATTGGTACTTTTTCTGTACTGTTTATAAGTTTTTTCTTCTTAAAAGACAAAAAAAATCTTACAACTTCGCTTTTATCAAAAGTTTCTGAAAATTATCAATCACAAATAATAACAACAACTAAAACAATAAAATCGCTAATAATAAGATATTTTTACGGGTTGTTGGCAGAATCTGCATTCCTGATAATCTTTTGCACTTTAGGCTTATGGGCAATTGGAATAAATTTTAGCCTTGCTCTACTAATCTCTTTATTAATCGGTATATTAAACGTCATTCCTTATGTTGGTCCAATAATAGCAATTGCAATAGGTTGCATATTAATTTCTTTTGGACAGTTGGACTTGGATTTCTTCTCAGAATTGTGGATTTTAGAATTAAAATATTTTATTGTAGTAATAATAGCACAACTTATAGATAAATTTGTTTTGCAAACAATAATATTTTCTAAAAGCGTTAAAGCACACCCGGTTGAAATTTACTTGGTAATTATTATTGCTGGAAGTTTGTACGGAATTTTAGGAATGATGTTCGCAATTCCCGTGTATACTGTTCTTCGTGTTATTGGAACAGTAATATTTAACGATTTCAACAAGAAAAATTTACCTGAAAATATAATTGACGATGAATGTATATAAATTTGGTGGTGCTTCCCTAAAAGACAAAAAAAAATCTCTTGACAGGATTATTTACAACATAAATAATTCCCTACAAAGTTGGAAGGAACTTATTATTGTAGCTTCTGCAATAGATAAAACCACAAATCACTTGGAAAAACTTATTGATGCTTGTTTTAATAATTCTCAACATAAAATCGAAATTTTTGAAGAAATTAAACTTTATCATTACAATTATATCGAAGAATGTTTCGGAAAAGACTATGTAATTAATGATATACGATTATATTTAAATGACTTATATAATAAAGTCTCAACAAACACTTTAATTAATGACTATGATTCTTTTTATGATTCGATAGTTTGTTACGGAGAATTATTGAGTTCCAGAATTGTTTTTGAGTATATTAAAAAAAATAAAACAGATATAAAATTGAAATTTGTTGATATTCGCAACCACATTGTAACCGACAAAAATCATCGTGACGCAAAAATTGACTTTGAAAAATCTGCAAAACCAATTGAAGCTGCTTTTTCTGATAAAGAATGTACTTATGTTACGCAAGGTTACATTGGAAGAAGTACAGACGGACAAACAACAACATTGGGAAGAGAAGGTTCCGACTATAGCGCTTCCTCACTGGCAAATATTTTAAACGCTTCAGTAACTCTTTGGAAAGACGTTCCTGGCTTTATGACTGCAGACCCAAATTCATCTCTTGGAAAATTTGCCAGAAAAATTGATAATTTATCTTATGAATTGGCTCTCGATATGGCCTTTTATGGAGCAAAAATTATGCACCCAAAAACCATTTATCCTCTGAAAGATAAAAACTTAACCTTGAAAATCCGCCCATTTAATGACGACAATAATAATGGGACCTTAATTTCCGAGCAGAAAGAATTTTCAACAAAACTACCTCCAATTTTTATTATAAAAGAAGACCTCTTACTTTTTACAATAAATATGAAAGACCTATCTTTCATAAATGTAGAAAATATCGCAAATATTCTGACAATATTCAACAACAACAAAGGAAAAGTTCTGCTGATGCAAAATTCTTCATTTGGATTTAATGTTGTCTGTGAAAATGACGAAAAAACTAATTTGCTAGAAAGATTACAAAAAGTATTATTGAAAAAGTACAGAGTAAAATCTAATGCAATGCTCTCATTACTTACAACTCGTAAGGGTAACAATGTAGAAATTGCAGAAGATGTAACAAAAGAGATTTTAAAAGATAAGAAAATAATTTTAGAGCAACATTCGAGAAATGTTTCACAATTTATTTTTCAAGATTGCTGTGAATAATTTTCCGTAGTTAGGCTAACAACAAAGAAAAATTTTAGAAAAATATTTAATTTGCAAAAAATTTTTGTTATCTTTACATTTGTTCAAAAAATAAATGCGTATTTTAAAAAATTATGAATTTTGCATTTTATTGCCAATTAAAGCCCTATTTAAAAAAACACAAGAAGAAAAGGCGTGGTTTGTGAAAAAATGCCGGAAAACTGCTTAAAAATCAAAAATACACCATAAAACAAGATATAAAATAAACCTATTTGATATGACAAAAGAAGAATTTAAAGCACAGGTTATCGAAGGAATTCCAGAAAATTTACCGGAAATGCCGGAATGGGATAACAGTATCAGTCATGCCCCGATAAGAAAAGATATTTTAGCTAAAGAAGAAAAAAAATTAGCATTACATAATGCTTTACGTTATTTTGACAAGAAATGGCATTCAATACTGTCAAAAGAATTTTTATCTGAATTAAATAAATACGGCCGAATTTATATGTACCGTTTTCGTCCTACATACAAAATGTATGCAAGACCAATAGATGAATATCCTGCAAAATGCGAACAAGCAGCAGCAATAATGTTGATGATACAAAATAACTTGGATTATGCTGTGGCTCAACACCCCCACGAACTAATTACTTATGGCGGCAACGGTGCAGTGTTCCAAAATTGGGCTCAATACAGACTTACAATGAAATATTTGTCGGAAATGACAGAAGAGCAAACTCTTGTTATGTACAGCGGTCATCCTATGGGAATATATCCATCTCATAAAAACGCCCCAAGAGTTGTCGTTACAAACGGGATGGTTATTCCAAACTACTCAAAACCAGACGATTGGGAACGGTTTAATGCACTTGGCGTTTCACAATACGGACAAATGACAGCAGGTTCATACATGTATATCGGCCCACAAGGCATCGTACATGGAACAACAATTACAATCTTAAATGCAAAAAGAATTATAGCAAAGAAAAATAACAAAACATATAATGACAGAAAAATGTTGTTCATCACTGCTGGACTTGGCGGAATGAGCGGAGCTCAACCAAAAGCTGCAAATATTGCCGATGTTGTAAGTATTACAGCAGAAATTAATCCTAAAGCAGCTTATAAACGTTTTGAGCAAGGCTGGGTTGATGAAGTTATTGAAGATGTTGAACTTTGTATCAATAAAGCCATTAAATGTCAAAAAGAAAATAGAGCACACTCAATAGCATTTTTGGGAAACATCGTGGATCTATGGGAATATTGTGCAAAACATAATATCAATGTAGATTTGGGAAGCGACCAAACTTCTTTGCACAATCCATGGTCTGGTGGTTACTATCCTGTTGATGTAAAATTTGAAGATGCACAAGTAATGATGTCGAAAGAACCTGAACTATTTAAAGAAAAAATTCAAGAGTCTCTACGTCGACAAGTGGCCGCTATCAACACTTTGACACAAAAAGGAATGTACTTTTTCGACTATGGAAATGCTTTTCTTTTAGAATCCGGAAGAGCTGGAGCAGATATTTTTGAAAAAGGTAGTAAAACTAAATACAAATACCCATCATACGTTCAAGATATAATGGGGCCTCTTTGTTTTGACTATGGTTTTGGACCATTCCGTTGGGTATGTACAAGTGGAAAGGAAGAAGATTTGGAATATTCAGATAGACTTGCAATGAAGATTTTGGAAGAAATTGCTGAAAATTCACCAGAAGAAATTCAACAACAAATGAGAGACAATATCCAATGGATTGCCGGAGCAAAAGCAAACAAATTAGTAGTTGGTTCACAAGCCAGAATTTTGTACGCAGATGCTGAAGGAAGAATTAAAATTGCAGAAGAATTTAATAGAGCCATAAAAGAAGGAAAAATAACTGCACCAATTGTTTTAGGAAGAGACCATCACGATGTATCCGGAACAGACAGCCCATATCGTGAAACATCAAACATTTATGATGGTAGCTCATTTACAGCAGATATGGCAATACAAAATGTAATTGGAGATAGTTTCCGTGGGGCCACTTGGGTATCAATACACAATGGCGGTGGAGTTGGCTGGGGAGAAGTAATCAATGGCGGATTCGGAATGTTATTAGACGGAACAGACGAAGCTGAAAAACGATTAAAAATGATGCTTTTCTGGGACGTTAATAATGGTATTTCAAGAAGAAGTTGGGCAAGAAATGAAGGAGCTATTTTTGCAATTAAAAGAGCAATGAAAGAAAACCCAACAATGAAAGTTACTATCCCAAATTTAGTTGATGACGATACAATAAATCAACTTTTTGACTAAAATAAAATAAAAAAAATAAGTTTCACGTGAAACAAAATTAATTGTCCCGAAAAATCTCGGGACAATTTTAAAATATAAGGACTTTATGAAATATCGTGTTGAAGAGATATTGCCAAATGAAAATATTATTGAAACAAAAGAAAATCAAGTAGAAAAAATGTTCGACGACATTTCCGAAAACTATGATTTGATGAACTCAATTATGAGCTTTGGACTAGATAAATATTGGAGAAAAAAAGCAATAAAAAAACTAAAAAAAGAACGCTCTGACACGATTATTGATATAGCTTGTGGAACTGGCCAATTATGTTTTTGTGCAAATAAATATTTAAAACCAAAAGAAATTCTGGCTTGCGATATTTCAGAAAAAATGTTGGAAATTGCTATTAAAAAAGCAAAGTTAAAAGAAATAAATAATATTAATTTTCTCAAAGAAAACTGTGATAATATTCAAAATAAAAACAATAGTTTTGATATAGCAATGATCGGTTTTGGATTAAGAAATTTTGAAAATATAAATAATTCCTTATTGAAAATTTATCAATTATTAAAGGAAAATGGCAGTTTAATGATATTAGAATTAAGTAAACCAACAGTTTTCCCAATAAAACAATTATATACAATTTATACCAAGCTGATACCTATACTAGGGAAAATAATTGGAAAGAAAAAACAGCCATATATGTACTTACCCAAGAGTATTGAGGCATTCCCAGAGCAAGAAAATTTTATAAAAATATTAGAAAATATTGGTTATAAAAAGGCGCATTACTACAAGATGAGTTTCGGGATATGTACTTGTTTTTATTGCAAAAAATAAAATAACTAGCGAGGATAACAATGAAAGAAGAAAACGAAGAAATTAAAAATTTAGGAGAAATTTCTGCTGGATTTCCTTCAGAGGCTTTTAATTACACAGAAGAAGGAATAGATTTCAATAAGCTATTAGTTAAGCAGAAAGAAACAACTTTTTGTTTAATTGCTGGTGGCGATAGCATGAAAGGTGATGGAATATTTAAAGGCGACCTTCTTGTAATTGACAAATTAGAAGAACCTCAAAATAATTCAATAATAGTATTGTCGGTTAATGGAGAATTTACATTAAAAAGAATTATTAAGAAAAAAGACCATGTTGAATTAATTTCATCAAATGAAGAAATTAAACCTATAATAATAAAAAAGGGCGAAGAATTAAAAAGCTGGGGAGTATTAAAATATGTAATCAAGAAATTTTAACATGTACGCTTTAATCGACTGTGATAATTTTTTTGTCTCTTGTGAAAGAGTATTCAATTCAGCTTTAGAAAACAAAGCTGTTGTCGTATTATCAAATAACGATGGTTGTATCATCGCAAGATCTAATGAAGCAAAAGCATTAGGAATTAAAATGGGAGAAAATTATTTTAAAGTTGAGAAATTTATAGAAGAAAACAATGTTGAAGTATTATCATGTAATTTTGTACTTTATGCTGACATGTCAAATAGGGTAAAAGGACTAATTTCAAAATTTTTTCCAGAAGTTGAAGATTACTCCATAGATGAATCCTTTGTAAATTTATCGAATTTTGAGAAAAGTATTGATTTGACAGAATATTGCAAAAAAGTAGAAAAAACCATTAAACAAGGAACCGGAATTCCCGTTTCAATAGGAATTGCAGAAACAAAAACTTTAGCAAAAATAGCAGGTCGTTTTGCAAAGAAATATAAAGCATACAAAAAAGTATGCATAATCGACACAGAAGAAAAAAGAATAAAAGCATTATCATTAACAAAAATTGAAGACGTTTGGGGAATTGGAAGAAGGAAGGTAAAATTATTAAAACAAAAAAACATTAAAACAGCATTAGATTTTTCCTTGATGAATAAAGATAGTATCAGGAAAGAAATGACAATTACAGGAGCAGACACTTTAGATGAATTAAATGGGAAGAAAAGGATAATTTTAGAAGATGATGACCAAAAGAAGCAAAGCATAGTTGTGTCTCGATCTTTTGGAAATATGGTGAGTAAAATTGAAGAATTGGAAGAAGCGATAAGTTTATATGCATCAATGGTTGCCGGAAAACTCAGAAATCAAAAATCCTGTGCAACAGCAATAATCGTTTTTATACAAACAAATTATTTTAGAGAAGATTTGAAACAATATCAAAACTATATAACAATAAACTTACCAGTAGCAAGTAACTCTACATTAGAAATTACACAAGAAAGTTTAAAAGGATTAAAAAGAATTTTTCTCCCCAATTACCAATACAAAAGGGCAGGGGTAATGGCTGTAAACATTATAGATGAAAATTGCGTACAAGGAAGTATTTTTGATGATCGAGAAAGGGAAAAAGAAAAAAAGATTATGAAAACCATGGATACGATAAATCATAAGTACGGAAAAAACACGATAAAATTAGCTGTTCAAGGCACTGGAGATAAAATAAAAATTAAACAATTAAAATTGAGCCCTCGATATACAACCAGAATAAGCGATTTCCCAAAAACAAAAGACTAATAAAAAGTTCCACGTGAAACAAAACAAATAAGTTTAACCTTAACATGTTTCACGTGGAACTATATAAAATTTTAAGTATTCTGAAATTACTTATTTCAAATTTAATGATTTTAAATAAATAGTTCCTAATGAAGATTTGTATTTATATTTATTAAATTTCTCTGGATCAAAATGAAATACTGAACTATCATTGGAAATTAAAAAATTAGCAAAACTTGTTTTGTGATATTCTCTGTTTTTATCTGGTAAATCAAATGTATCAACTGGCTCTCCGTTCTCTTTTGTATAAGTTAATAGTTTACTAAAAGAAACTAAGTTTTTTGAGGGAGCAGAAATGGCATAATGCTCCATCTCAATATTACTGTAAAATTGGAAATTTCCATCTTTATCTGAATAAGTGTTCCACGCTATATCCCAATAAGGTGACCAAGCGCGAATTACCGCTCCCTCGATAGGTTCTTTTGTTTCGTTATCTAAAATAGTTCCAGTTATTAAGTAATTATGATAACCCAAATTATTATCAAAATTTATAGGTTTCTGAATGGGAATTATTGAATTGGGGAACTGATAAGTAAAATTTTTAAAAACATCAACAACAGGTTTTAATGTACCGTTAATTTTATGAGAACTGTCTTTGGTATAAGTAAATCCTTCATGATTAAGAAGACCTGAATAAGCAGCTTCGAAATAAAAAGATTGACCTAAATCCTCTTGAAAATCCCACCAACCAAATCCAGCGCCTCCGGCTGCAGCAACATTATTAAGTAGTTCTTCCGCATAAAGTTTTTGTTCATCATAAGTGATAGAATCGTTATCCGATGGCAATGCGGTTTCGCCTAAAATCCACGGTTTATTACAATATGTAGAATACCAATAAAGCTCTGATTTTGCTCTTAAAGGGTTATATGTATGAACAGAAATAAAATCTACGGGAGAAATGGTAGGATCCCATTCAAAGACTTCAATTGGCTCAGAAAACCCAATCGTGAATAATTGATTATTAGCATATTGTCGCATCATTTCTTTCCAGTGAACTTGAATTTTGTATGCTTCAACTTTATCTCTTTTATCAACAGGATCAAAATATAAGGGTTCATTAATAAAATCATAAGCAATTATCGTAGGATTGTCTTTAAAAAAACTTAAAAGACTACAAGTAAATTTTTCGTACTTTTCTTCAAACGGTGCTTTTATTAATATAATGACTCTCAAATCATTTTTTGTAGCAATATCAATAAATTCTTTGTAACCATTCAAGATGTTATCATAATTCTCATCAACAAGAAAGTGTGATAATCTATCTCCGTCAAAAGTAACTCTGATTGTATTAAATCCCATTTCTTTTATTAATTTGAAATGTCCGGATACTTGATTGTTATTTTCTTCTATTGTGTTAGCTTCAAACTCTCCTGGCATTTCATAACTCTTACTGGGACCAACAACTAAACGATCGTCAATAGATCTGAAAGTTACAACATAGTTTAACATCAACATAAAAAATGGTTCATTTCTTAAATGAAAATGATTGTCTTTAATGTAAATGAAATCAGTATTAGATAAGTCTGGCCTAATTTCTGTTGGTTCTTTAGCTGGAGGATTAGTGCACGAAACTACAAGTAACGCAGTAAGTAAAATAAAAAGGAATTTTTTCATAAAATAATTTTTAAAACTAATAAAATTAATACAATATTTTTTTTAATTTAACCTTATCATTCAATATCAAGGATTTTAATTTATTCAAAGCAAAAACAAAATCATTTAAAAAATCAGAATAAGATATATATACAGCGTCTTTATTGAAGTGTAAATTTTCGTGAATAGAAATATCTTCAAATAAAACTATTTTAGAAGAAGATAAAAAAGAGTGAACCAAAAAAGTACGCAACTGATAATACAAAAAATTCTTATTATTAACTGTCTGATAAGAAGAAGGAAATAATTTATTTATTGCTAATTCAAAACGTTGGGAAGATTGTTCTTTAGCTCTAAAGGGCTTATAATCAAGGTATGCTCCAAGTATTTCGATAGCCTGAACAGTGATAAGAAATTTCACATTTAAAGAAGCTGTTTTAGAAACAGATGTTACGGAATTTAAAATAACGTTGTCTAAATATTCTAAATGCTGTTCTTTATTTAATATTAACATAAAATTTAAAAAGTATATTTTAACTGCAATTTAACTTCACTTTGATTATTAGAATTAATTTTATTAAGAGAAGAACTTAAAAATTCTTTATTAGCATAATAAGTATTAGAAATTCTAAACCAAAAAGCTAATTGTCTTATTATCTGATATTTAATAACAAATGCGACCCTGTAACCTTGACCATTATAAGCAGGAACTGAAAATCCATATAAAACATCAGGTTCATAAGAATAAAGCCTAGTTTCATATTGAGTGTCAAAAACAACTAAATGCAAAGAAAAATTAAGAGGTAATTTTTTAGGTTTATATTGAATAGTTTGAGCAACCATATAACCCCATTGTGCAAAATCAGACTTATTATAATAAGCCAATTCAATTCTACTTTTAAATTTTAGCTGATCATTAGGACTAAAGTTTAAATGATAACGAATTTTAGATGTTGAATAAAAAAGAATTTTACGTTCAGAATCCAAAGTCACGTTATTTTCTTTAGTTTCATATTTGAACTTAATATACATATCTAAATCACGGCGTGTAAAATAATTTAACTGTAAAGCATATTCTATTCCAGTAGAAGGTGCATCAATACCATATTTTAACCAAGGAAATTTAAATGCATCCACATATACATCCAGGCGCCATTTTTTTATAGGATAAAATTCTGCACCAACATAAAGCCCAGATTCATTATAAGATTTATTTCCTTCACTAAAGGGAGAAGAATACAAAGATTGATATTCAGGTGAAAAATATCTTTGTACAACCGACATTTTAAATTCAGGGACAAAATTAATAACGGCTCCATTCAAAGTTGCCCATCCTAAATTTTGACTTAATGATGTTTCACCGAAAATATTTACTTGTTTTAAAGAAATAAGATAATCTAAACCACCATTGATATTAGAATTTCCAGAAAAATTATATAATTTATAAGCTTCTTCACTTGATTGAAAATTTGCAGAATAATGTGTGTAAACTCCTGTAAGTCCTAATTTTACAAATTTACCGTTCCATCTTAAATTACCTCCAGTAATAAGTTCTCCGATGTTATTCATTGCTGCGACCTCTTTCAAGGTTCTATGATAGCCATCTTCTTCAAAGGCATTAATAACATCTTCTTCGCCTGAAAATACAGAAGTATCACTAGAAGAAAGTAAATTAGCATCAACTTTTTTATAAGAAAAAAATTCAGTAAAAGAAAAATCACCAAAATTAACGGTAGCAGCTTCACCTCGAAAAAATTTAGCTTCATTGGTAGATGTATACTTATTTATACCTCTGGCATTTTTGATAACACCGGCAATAGAAGTCGTTTTACCATAACTTAAACCAGTCCAAAGTGTTAAACCTTGACCAAATTGAGCAGAATAGTCACCAACTATTATTTTTTTAAACCATTTAACGTTATTTAACTGAATATGAGCTGAATAAAAATCAAATCCATATTTCTGTGCGCCTTGAAAAAATTGTTCACCTGGGTCTTTTTCAGCTGTAAGTCCGATAGATAAATCTTTTTTATAACTGTAATTATATTTTAAATAAAGTTTAGACGGATCACCAAGATAACGATTTGTTGCGTTTCCGTCAAGAATATCTTGTTCTGTAATTTGATATCCTTCGGGAGTTTGTAATTGTTGTTGATAACGAGTTATTAAAGTATTTTTTCCATACTTAAACATATTTTTAAACTTTGGCATATTTGAACTTGAACTGTTCTCATCTCCAACATAAACAAATGGCAATAAATATTTAAGAGTTTGATAATCAATACCATCAATATTTTGAACTTCATAAATACTTACATAATTTCCTGTTTTTTTTCTGTAATTAATGATAGAATAAATTTGGAAATCAGTAAGAAAAATAAGTTGAGATAATTCGTCTACTGTAGCAGTATTGAGATTTATTGGGTCATAATAAAAAGATTCTAGTGTAGAAAAAAATTCTGAATAATCTAATTGTTCGGATTCTGTATTATTTTCATTGTATGAATCAGCAATTTCCTCTATAATTTGTTCAATATTAAATAATAAATCTTCTTGAGAAAAAGAAATTTTTGGCAAGATAAAACAAATGGAAATTAAAAGAATAAAAATTAATTTAGAACGCATAATTAATAGAAACTTTTGGAGTATGACCTAAAATCTGATGATAAGAATATGCAACATCCACATGTAGATTGTAATTGTTATAACCAAATCCGGCAGAAAATTCTAATTCTTTAACTGCTAACCCTGCACGAATAGCAAAATGTTCTTTAATAATATATTCTAATCCAGTTTTGAATACCGGAATAATACCGTTGATAGATTTTCCTGTTTCAACTGCAAGTAAAAATTTATCAGCAAAAAGGTAAGATACACCTAATTTCATGGAAATCGGTATTTTAGTTGAATAGCTTTCAAAATAACCTGCATTTATGGGATTAAAAACATAAGCTGCAATTGTTAAATTTTTAACTACATTATAATTAATTCCCAATTCAAAAGTCATAGCATTAAAATTTTTATAATATTCACTCTGATGAATTAGAAAATAATTTATCTGCAGACCCATATAAAAATTTTTAAAAAGTTGTTGAGAATAACCAACAGCAAATTTTGTTTGACTAAAAAGAGAATAACCAAAATAAGTAGTAGCAAAATTAATATTTCCGCTCATTAAAGGGCAAGTAAATGCTAAAGAGGCGTGATTTAATTCTTTCATTAAAAATCTGGATTCATAATAAAATCCAAATTGATAATTTGACAATTTTCCTGTTCCTGCTGGATTATTTAAAACTGACCATACATCAGTTAAAGTTAAACTTGATTTCCCCATTCCGGCGCTTCTAGCACCTGCATAACTATCTTCAAATTGAGAAAAAGAAAAACTGTAAATGAATAGAAAAATAGTAAAAGAAAATATTTTTATATAATTAAATTTCATTGGTAAAATTAATTAATACAAATATAAAAAAAATAATAGACATTTAGTCAATTTTAAATTTATATTTTATTTCTTTAAGCTGATTATTGTCTTTAATAACTTTATTTTTTAAAGAATCTTTAAAATCTGATAATTTTTTATCGATTAAGGAATCGTTAATCGATAAAATTTGAGCAGCAAGAATAGCAGCATTTTCAGCACCATTAATGGCAACAGTGGCAACAGGAATACC
>CAZBPT010000031.1:20677-27106 GCA_964493875.1 uncultured Bacteroidales bacterium
GATAAATCGTTTAATTTATTTATTTCAAATGAAGAAATAAAAAAAGAAATTTTGAGAGTTGCAAATCAATTAAATGAAGATTTAAAAGATAAAAATCCACTATTTTTAGGAATATTAAATGGTGCTTTTATGTTTGCTGGAGAGTTATTTCAACATCTAAATATAGATTGTGAAATTTCTTTTTTGAAAATTTCTTCGTATTCAGGAACTAGTACGACCGGAAAAATTAAACAACTTATAGGCTTTAACGAAAATATTAAAGATAGAACTGTAATTATTTTGGAAGATATAGTTGATACGGGTCATACTATTGATTATTTAATGAAATTATTAAAAGAACAAGATCCTAAAGAAATATTAATTACAACATTACTATATAAACCTGATAAATATGAATATAAAGACAAATATAAAATTGATTATGCTTGTTTTAATATTCCAAATGATTTTATTATTGGATATGGATTAGATTATGATGGTTACGCAAGAAATTTAGATAGTATTTATAAAATAAAAGAATAATGTTAAATATAGCAGTATTTGGACCTCCAGGGGCAGGAAAAGGAACTCAAGCAAAAAAATTAGCCGAATATTATCACTTATCTTATATTTCCACAGGAGATATATTAAGAAAAGAAATTGCTTTGGAATCAGAATTAGGTAAAAAAGCAAAAGAAATTATTGACGAAGGAAATTTGGTTTCGGATGAAATGATTGTTCAAATTATTGAAAAGTACATAGATATGCACCCAAATTTCAACGGTCTTCTTTTTGATGGTTTTCCAAGAACTTATTCACAAGCATATATATTAGATGGTTTACTAACTAAAATGAATACTAAGTTATCATGCTTACTAAGCTTAGAAGTACCAGAAAATATTCTTATTGAAAGAATGATGTTACGTGCTCATAAGGAATCAAGAACTGATGATAAAATTGAGATAATTAAAAACAGACTTAAAGAGTATAATGATAAAACTATTCCTGTAATTGATTTTTTTAAATCGCAAAATAAATATTTTGCAATAAACGGTGTGGGTGAAATTGACGTAGTTTTTGAAAGATTAAAAAATCAAATTGAAAAAGTTTTATCAGAAATATTACTAAATATTGTTTTTATTGGTCCTCCGGGAGCTGGAAAAGGAACACAAGCAAAAAAAATGGCAAAAGAATTTGGTTTATATTATGTGTCAACCGGAGAAATAATAAGAAAGGAAATCGCAGAAAATACCGAACTAGGAAAAATTGCTGCTCCTTATTATAATTCAGGTAATATTGTTCCTGATGATATAGCAATAAGACTTATTGAAAGAATTATTAAAGAACAAAAAAATATTAAAGGGTTTATTTTTAAAGGTTTCCCCTCTACATTAGTACAAGCTTACATTTTGAGTGGTTTATTAAAGAAAAATGAAACTTCTATTTCATTAGTTATTGAAATGAAATCATCTCAATTAGAATCAATAAAACGTTTATCAAAAAGAGCTAAAACTTCTAAAGCTCGTATTTATGATATGGATATAGATACCATTATTCATAGATTAGAACTATATGAAGAAAGAACAGAAAATGTTATTAATTTTTATAAAAAACAAGATAAAATAATTTCCTTTGACGGAAATCAAGATATTGATACTGTTTCTAATCAAATTCGTGAAATTATTGAAAAATCTTTTAAAGAGATTAGAAAATAATTTCACACATATTCTAACATTCTGTCTAATGATTTTTTTGCTTTAGACAGAATTTTTTTGTCTAAAATAATTTCATCTTTTTCTGTCAAAAGACAATTATATAATTTTTCAAGAGTATTTAATTTCATGTAACTACAATCGTTGCAAGCACAATTTTCATCACTAGGAGGGGCAGCTATAAAAACTTTACCTGGATTATTTTGCTTCATTTTATAAAGAATTCCTGACTCTGTAACAACAATAAACTTTAATGAAGAATCAGTCGATGTATATTTTAACATTGCAGCAGTACTTCCAACAAAATCAGAAACTAAAAGAATTGGTTTTTCGCATTCAGGGTGACTTATTATTTTTGCGTCGGGATTTTCTTTCTTTAACTCTAAAATTTTATTAAGGTCAAATCTTTTATGCACATGACAAGAACCATCCCAAAGAATCATATTTCGTCCGGTAACTGAATTAATATAAGAACCTAAATTTTTATCTGGACCAAATATAATTTTTGCATCCTTGGGCAAATTATCAACTACCTTTTTGGCATTTGAAGAAGTAACTATAATATCTGAAATTGCTTTTATTTCAGCTGTTGTATTAACATAAGATAATACTGTATGATCTGGATATTTTTTAATAAAATTTGAAAAATCTTCTACTTTACATGAATCTGACAAAGAACAACCGGCATTGATATCAGGAATTAAAACTTTTTTATCAGGAGAAAGAATTTTTGCTGTTTCAGCCATAAAATTTACACCACAAAAAACTATGATATCTGATTTTACATCAACTGCCTGCTGAGATAATTGTAAACTATCCCCTACAAAATCTGCAATTTCCTGAATTTCTTCAGAAACATAAAAATGAGCAAGTATTATGGCATTCTTTTTATTTTTTAATTCGATAATTTTTTCTTTCAAATTTTTTTTATTTTCTAATATCATAATAATAATTGTTTATATTAATAAAAGATATATGTTGATTATATTAGCGTGTTAATATCTTAATAAGTTTTGTATTTTCTTGTTGCAAATTTAAAATATATTACTTTTTTAACAAAGTATTTTTAGTTATTTATTTGTAAATTAGTATAATCTTCTTCTTTATTAACAGATAAAATTTAATCATTTTTTTTATTAGTTATTGAATTTTTTAACGAAAAAATAGTTAATTAATGATAATAAATAATCAAAAATAATTTTGCATTTGTAAAAAATTAATTTATGCAGAATAGAAAATTAAATTCCAATTTTATTTGTTATTTTTATTTAATTATTTTTTAACAAATTTAATCTTCAAATTTTCAACACAATAGAAAATTACATATTGTTTATCCGTTGAATAACATAAAATTATATTATTAACACATTGTTAATAATGTTCAGAACATAAAGAGCAGCCTAATTTTTATTAAAAAGGTATACAAATTTAATTCTAATTTTTATATTAAAAAAAAAATTAATTTTTCTCATACATAATGAATTAGAAATTTATATATTCATTTTTCTGATTTATTCTTTAGTTTAGTAAATAATAATAGTTAATTTTGTTAGTTGATATAAAAAAATAATTTATAAAAAATTACTCTTATTATGAAAAAAATATTTTTATTTATTTCTTTGTTCTGTTCTTTATCAGTTTTTTCACAAACTATTAGTTTTCAGAAGGCAGAAAAAATCGCACAGTCATTTATTAAATCTAAAAGTAAGTCAAGTAAAATAGACACGATTCACATAAAAACACGAGAAAATGGTGATACTTTATTTTATGTTGTAAATTTTAAGTCAAATTCTTATGTAATCGTTTCTGGTAATATGCAAATGTCGCCAATTATTGCATGGTCTGATAATTCTGTCTTTTATTTATCAGAAGGCTATTTCCCGATAGTTATAGACGCGATATCCATTTATCTTGAAAAAACTAAAGATTTTTCTATTAGTAAGAAAGAAAATATTTTAAAACAATGGAGAGTATTTGAAAATAAAAAATATCGTTCTGATACTGTTCATGTATGGCCGGAAGAAGGGACAACGGAAACTGGGGGCTGGATAAATACAAGATGGACTCAAACCTCTCCTTATAATAAATTATGTCCAAGAGATCCTGTATTAAATGAATTAAGTTATGCAGGTTGTCCGGCAATTACTATGGGACAAATTTTAAATTGTTTAAAAACAACGCAAAATACTCGTTTCACAGATGATGATGATTACAGTCATAATTATGACGGAAGAAATTATAATATTGATGATGATTATGCAACTATAGGATTTCCTTCTTTTCCACAATTAAATTCATTATTAGATTCAATAGATAATTTATTTGTTCAGGATGTTGATATTACCGATACTGCCGCAGCAGTATTAGTTTTTGCTTCTGGTACTGCCTGTAAACAGATATATACAAGTCAGGGTTCAGGAACATTTGAAGTTAATCAAGCCTATCAAGCTTACAAAAGATTTGCTTTTAATAATTGTGAATTATTTACAACGGTTGATTCTGTTATGTATGAAAATTTAATAAATAATTTAATAAATGGTTACCCGGCACATTTAGCAGTAGTTGATGAAGGTTGGTCAACCGGTCATAATGTTGCAGTTGACGGATATAGAGATGATGGCTATTTTCATATTAATTTCGGCTGGGGAGGTCTAAGTGATGGTTGGTGGCTTATTCCAGATCCTTCTTTTCCTTATTCTATGGGTGTACTAGAAGGAATCGTGTTAAATATTATCCCAGATATAACATTTAATAATAATGTAGAAAAAATCCCAGAAAATTTAGAAATTTATCCAAATCCAATAAAAGACACTTTAATAATAAAAAATTTTTCCTGCGAAGATGCAAATTATGAAATATATTCAATGAACGGAAAAATTGCAAAATCTGGAATAACTTCTGGAACAATTTCAATAAATGATATCAGCAACGGCAGTTATATATTGAAAATAATTACAAAAACAGGAATTCAAACAGGAAAATTTATAAAAGAGTAGTTATTTTCCCAAATTAAATTTTCTGGCAATTTCAAATAATTCTTTCGATATATGACAATATCCTCCAATGTTATTATCTAAATAATCTTGGTGGTAGAGTTCTGCTTTATAAAAGTTTATTAACGGTTTTACTTCAACAACTATAGCTTCATCATAATTTTTTGATACCTTTTCTATAACAGCATTTATTGTATCTAAATCTTTATCGTCTGTATAGTAAATTCCGGTGCGATATTGAGTTCCTTTGTCTCCTCCTTGTTTATTTAAACTTGTAGGATCTATTGTCATAAAGTACAACTCCAGTAAACTTGTAAGCGAAACGACATCAGCTTGGTATTCTACAAAAACAGTTTCGGCATGACCAGTATTATTTTTACAAACATCCTCATAACTTGGATTTTCTGTTTTTCCATTAGCATATCCTACTTCTGTTGCAACTACACCTTTAATTTGTTTAATAAAATGCTCAGTGCCCCAAAAGCAGCCACCGGCTAAATATATTTTTTCATTTTGATTCATTTATTTCAATTTTTAGTATTTTTTAGTTAAATGAAATAAGCTTTTTTTGAATGTTTTCTACGTCCGAAAATTTTATTTTATCTTTATCATATAAATTCTGTAAATCGACGCGTAGCTCTTTTATAAATCCGTTATCATTAATTTTTTCCAAAAGAGAAATAATATTTTTTAATATTTCTTTATATTGTGTGTATGAATTGTCTTCATAATCAAAATTATTTTCTGATAATACGATTTTTGTACTTTCTATCAAAAAACCAGTTATGCAAAGGATGTTGATTCCCTGAGTTTCATTGTTGTCAAAAATACTGTTACCTTTATTTAATAAACTGTCGACAATATTAAAAAGGATTTTGTTATTATCAAGGTTATTTTCAATTTTTGGTGCAATTTCATTAATATTTTCTTCACTTATGGCAAGTTTTCCCGAAAGTATTTTTACCGCGTCAAGATAATTGCTGCAAAGTTGTACTTTTTCAAATTGTCGAGCGTATGAAAGATCAGCAAGATACATTCCCAACATAATTGATGTTTGTTTTGTATCGTCATAAAAATCTGCTTTTTCGTATGGCAATAATATGCTGTCAGAAAAACGAAGCTGATATTTTTCCAATACGGTTGTAATATTTTTATAATCAGGAAGTAACAACATAAGACTGTCGATTTCACTGTCATTTATTTGAATATTACTGTTTGAAAAATCTTTTTCAATTTCTTGAATTTGCTTTTTCTGCCCACAGGAATATAATATCTGTGTTATTAATAAAAAGATCAATAATTTTTTTATGACTTTCATTCTTCTACAAATATAATAATTTTATTTTACAACAGTAAAAAAAAGAATTTAATAAAAAGCAGCTTATTCGTTTTCTAAAATTTTTAATAATTTTGCATTAAATTTATTAACTCCAATTTGATTAAGATGGTCGGCATCATAAAAATCCAATGAATCGTTTAATTCCATTAAATTATTAAAATTATAATATTCTAAGTTATATGAATTAAATGTGCTGTCAATATAATTGTTGTTAGTATAAGAATTGTATAGGTTTGATGTGATAGGTGCAATAACCAAAATGACTTTAATATTTTTATTTTTTATCATTTCAAGACTTTCTTCAAATGCCTTTATTTGATAATCTCTAAAAACCCATTCTTGTTTTTTGTAGTTTTCAAACTTATAATATTGTAATTTGTGGCTTACGTATCCTCCTTTTATGTAG